>CAISYZ010000141.1 GCA_903889895.1 uncultured Verrucomicrobia subdivision 3 bacterium
GGCGTCAAAACACCTCCCACGCCGGGCAAAAACCAAGGGCGGACTGGAAAAATGTCTTGCAAATCCCGGGAGCAGGCAGAAAATCACGAAAACCACCCACGCCGTTCGTGGGTTACAAACCAAATGGGAAATCCCAGCTAAGATTGCCATTCGGGAGCGTGTCAAGGAAGCCAGCAGCATTCCAGCTTCAAGAATAACATTTTGACGGGCGCGCGGCTCGACTTTTTTATCGCCGTCTTTTTTTGAGTAGCCAAAATCATCTGGCGTCATCAAGACAATACCGAAGTCGGATGTAAAATCGCGGCCAATTTTTCCCTCCAATGCTTCAATGATGGTTTTCCCGCCGCCGCTGCTGTTCATGAGAATGAACGGTTTGAGACCTAGGCGATGTAAGACCAGTTCCAGCTGGTCACGCGCGTCTGAATCATGGCCATGGACAATGAAAATATGCTTTAGCGGTCGCGAATCGACGGGGACAGCTTGTGCGACTTCTCCGGCAGCAGTTGTGGCTCCAGTAGCAATGGCATTTGACAGTTTTAACTTTGCTTTTTCCTGACCCTGTATTTGAACTGTTCCTTTGGACTGCCAGAAGTTCAATACGCCACCATCGCTGCTGCGAAAGGTGTGTTTGCCTTGGCCATCATCTTCCCATTTGCCTTTGAGGCCGGCGGTTTTTAACAGCGTCTGTAATTCTTCGATTGTTCCTTCATGTTTGATTGCCATAGGTATCCTATCTTTTATTTTTTGATCACCGCTTCCGCCATTCCGTCTTCGGCGGCTCCGGCAAACCCTGCGCCCGCAGCGCCGTGCGGAAATGCAGCTTGGAAACTTTCGCAAGCTCCCCTGCCCCGCGCGTCTCGACAAATTCCTTAGCCGCTGCGTCCACCGCCGCGCTCGCGCCTTTCGGAAATTTCATCGCGAACTGCTGCTCCAGTTTCGCGATGCCTTTCACAAATTCATCGCGCGCGAGAATCGAGGCCGCCGCCACGGCGATGTCTTCTTCCGCTTTGTGCCGCTGCACGAGCTGGATTTCTTTGCCCTGCGCCATGAGCGCCTTTTCGATGACGCTCTTGCTCGCGGCGAACTGGTCGCTGATGGCCTTCACCGGCGGCGGGTTCATCTGGTAACGCTTGCCGAGCAGATTTTCGATAACGCGCGCGTGACCCCACGCGAGCAGCGTGTTGACGCTCCGCATCTTCGTGTAAAGCCGGTTGTAAGCCTCATTACCAACGACAACGGAATCCACCACGCAACCGGGCGTTGTGCGAATAAGTTCGGCGAGATCGGAAATTTTCTTGTCGCTGGAAATATTTTTGGAATCGCGAATGCCCGCGTCTTTCCACGCGTTAATGACGTTTTCGTTCACATAAACGCCCGCGATGCAGAGCGGCCCGAAGAAATCGCCCTTGCCGCTTTCGTCCACGCCGATGCGCGGCAGGAGCAGGTCGGGGTTCAAAATGGTTTCGTAGCCGAGCTTGACCTCCTTGAGAATTTCCGGCTCCAGCACGAACTCGACAAATTCCGCCGTGCCCTTGCCCTGCACGACCAGCTTGCCGCTCTCGTAAAAAACGATGTTCGTAGTGTCAGACTCGAACGCGAAGCGCGCATACGGCACGTCGCGCGGCTTCCAGTTGCGCGACTGCAACGCGGACAGCAGCGCCGCCGCCTGTTCGTCGGTCAGCTTGCAAGTGTGGATGGTGAGCGGCTTCACGCGTCTAAAATTACCGCGCGAGTGCTTTATAGCACTTGAATGTAATCCAGCCGAAAATAGAACCGAAAATAGCGCATCCAATAATCACGCCGATTAAAGAACTGATGTCGTTGTAACTTTCCTTGTCAAAGGGCAAAACGATTATCAACAATGCAAACGACAAGGTGATAAGTGCGCAAGGAATTGCCAATAGCGTGTTGAGCACTTTTTCAATCGGTTTCAGCGGAGGCTCTATTCTTTTTGGCAAAACTGGCGGAAGAGTTTTGAGCTTTGATTTTGCGCCAGCTCGAAACAAGAACAGCATCAAGCCCCATTGAAGCACAGCACCAATAACTCCACCGATGAGTCCGCCAATCAATGCCCCCTTTGTTGGGGCATCTAATGTCGGCCATGCTTCAGCTCCTATTGTTGCGAAGAGAGTGAACACAGTCAAAAGTGCTGTGGCCGCAATCATGAAATATGCGGTAATCCGAACCGTTTTCGCGCCCGCAGGGTGGCTAAAGTGAGCCATCAGCCCACCAATAAGCAGGACAGAATTTCCAATCAAGGCGAACGACAACCCAATGTATGTTTTAATCTGTAAGCTGGGAAATGTTTGTTGAAGTGCAATTTGGATGCTACTGGGAGAACCGTAGAGCGAGTGAAACAAAACAGCAAAAGACCAAAGCAGTCCAATAATCCCCAACACCACAGCAACGATAATTCCCACGATTGGTTTTTTATCTGTCTGTCCATGAGCGGAGACCGTGGTTGACAAAAGCTCGCTTTGGATAGAAGCATCTGTTCGCAAATCAAACCCACATTTGGCGCAAAAATTGTTCTCCAATTTTTCGTCGTATTCCAAGCCGCATTTCACGCAGAAACTCATACAAATTTGTTTTAACAATTTGTTCCTATGAAGTCATGGCTATTCTTCGAGCTTTTTGGTTTCGTCTTCGTTCTCATCCTCATCCTCATCGGTATCGTCACCCCTCATTAGTTCAAAATATTCCCATCCGTAACGCTTTTCGAGTGCAATGACATCTTGCAACTCACCCTGCAAAGTTTGCCAATTGTCTGACGAACGTCCCATAAAATATTTGGTCAAGTCCTGTTCTGGGATTTTGTTCTTTGCCGCGTAATGCGCTTCCTCAAAGTCTTCGTAATTGTCTCTTACCATCATTATTAAAGCCAGAATCTCATATTTATCGCTTGATGAAAGTTCTGTAATGAATTGCTCGGTGGTTGCGTGATACTTGTGCAGGAGTTCAAAAAGTTTTTTTATGGTCTGAATGGAGACATTCACTTTCATAATGTGATTGTCTGGCCAGACGCGCTGGCTGTCAATATCGTGGTGATCGTATGCCAGCTTGACCGGCAGTCCGGCACCGGATTGCCTACCAGCCGGACATTTTTATTCATTTCCTTTTCGCGTATTTCGTGTATTTCGCGGTTCGGCAAATTTTTGAACTCAAAACCAACGGAACAAAATTTCAGCTGCGGAGCAGCGGACGGCAGTAGCCCACGGTTTTAACCGTGGGAAACCGCCGGAAACGGAACCAGTCCCGTCAGGGACGAAAGAAAATCGCCGGCCTGGATTTCTGCCGCCCCTTCCGGGGCTGAAAATGTTTGGAACAACCATACCCACGATTTCATCGTGGGCTATTATCTTTCGCGCCTGCCGGCGCTGGGGGCACGTCGGTCACCCCAACTTCGCGGTGGTGACGGCGTCGAGGCGCAGGAGGCAGTGGCCGAAATCCACCACCGGCTGGCCGGGTGCGGGCAGATGGTGCGGGGCGAGTTGATACACCCGGCCGTGCGCACTACCAAATCGGCCGGCAGCATTTCGTCAGGTATCGAAGGCATTTCCAAGGGTTACACCGTCATTTCCCCATATCAGGAAGGCAATTCTTGATATGGAAAACCCTTTTCCTGATATGAGGAAGGTGTTTGGTGATATGGAGAATCCATTTCTGCATATCACGAAACCGTTTCTTTATATCACCGGAAGCCTTCCCCATATCACAAAATGGTTTCCTGATATCACGAAGCCATTTTGTCATATAAGGAACTCCTTTCCCCATATCACGGACGCATTTCCTGATATGAGGAAATCAATTCCTTATATCACGAAACCATTTCTTTATATCACGAAACGCCTCCGCGATGGCCTTTTTGCCCAGATTTGAGACATTTTACAGGTTTTTCCCGTCCGGAAAATTAAAACGGCTGACTTTTTAAGGCAAAACCGGTCTGGACAAAAATAGCCACCTGGACGGGAGGACGCCGCCGGTTTGCCAGCCAGCTGGACATCTTTCTTCATTTCATTTTCGCGGATTTCGTGTATTTCGCATTCGGCAATTTTTTGAATTCAAAACTAAAAACTAACCCGCCTTCGCTTCCGCCTTCGTCAAACTACGGCGAGACGAGACGTTCCGGCTCGGCGCAAGCGAACTTTCCCAAACTGGGTTCCGCCTTGCTGGACTGGTTCGCCGTGCACGCGCGCGACCTGCCGTGGCGTCGCACGCGCGATCCCTACGCGATCTGGGTCTCCGAAATCATGCTGCAACAAACGCAGGTGAAGACGGTCATCCCGTTTTGGGAGCGCTGGCTGCAGGAACTGCCGACCATAGAGGCCGCCGCGCGCGCGCCTTCGGCCAAAATCCACAAACTCTGGGAAGGACTCGGCTATTACACCCGCGTGCGCAATCTGCAAAAGGCCGCGCAATTCATCGTGGAAAAACACGGCGGGAAATTTCCGGAAAAGTTCGAGGAGATTTTGGCATTGCCCGGCATCGGCCGCTACACCGCCGGAGCGATCTGCAGCATCGCCTTCAATCAACCGACGCCGATTCTGGATGGCAATGTCATCCGCGTCCTGACGCGCCTCTTCGGCATCGCGGAAAACCCGAAGGAAAAGGAAACAAACGCGCGGCTGTGGCAAAAGGCGGAAGAGTTGGTTCAAAATTCAAAAGGCAACTGCTCACCTTTGAACCAATCTTTGATGGAACTCGGCGCATTGGTCTGCACGCCGCGCAATGCGCAATGCCTGATTTGCCCGGTGCAAAAACTTTGCGTGGCGTTTGCGGAAAACCGCGTGGAGGAATTGCCGAATCTCGGCAAACGCGAGACGGCCACGGCGCGGCATTTCCTCGCGTTCGCCGTCGAGTGCGGGGGCAAGTTTCTCGTTCAGCAAAAACCGGCGGGCGTCGTGAACGCGCATCTCTGGGAATTTCCGAATGTCGAAATCACGGTTGCCCCCTCATCCCGTCCTTCTCCCCCGCTGGGGGAGAAGGTGGCCGGAGGCCGGTTGAGGGGGAACGCGTCTGCTCCCGATTTGTTAAACACGGCAACAGTTGAGTTCAAAAAACTTTTTGGCGTTAAACCAAAGACAGTTCAGCCGTTGCGGACAGTGAAACATTCCATCACGCGCTATCGTATCACGCTGGAGGCATTTTCCGTTTCACTGGCGAGGCGACCGGCGAAAATGGCTGGCCTCTGGCTGGCGGCAAAGGACTTTGATTCGCTCGCCTTTGCCAGCGCCCATAAAAAACTCGCCAGCGCCGCCGCCAAAAGTATCCTGTCAGGCCGATGATTTACTTCGATTACAACGCCACCGCGCCCGTGATGCGCGAGGCGCGCGAAGCCTGGCTGGACGTCACCGAAAAGACCGGCGGCAATCCGTCGTCCATGCACCAGGCCGGCACGCGCGCGAGCATCGCGCTCGCCGACGCGCGCGAGAAGCTCGCGGCGTTTCTCGGCTGTCATCCGCTGGACATCGTCTGGACCAGCGGTGCGACCGAGGCGAACAACATGGTCACGCACCATTTTTCCAAAATCCTCGGTGCGGCGGATGAAATCTGGATTTCCGCCATCGAACACCCGTGCGTGCATGATTCGGCGAAACATTATTTCGGCAAACGGGCAAAGCTGATTCCCGTCACGCGCGATGGCACGGCGGATGTGGACTGGATCACGAGCGAGCTGGCCGACCACCGGCCCGGTCTCGTCAGCGTGATGGCGGCAAACAACGAAACCGGCGTCATCCAGCCGTGGCGCGAAATTCACGCCATCTGCAAGGCCTACGAAGTGCCGTTTTTCACCGACGCCGTCCAGTTCATCGGCAAGCAGCCGTTGAGCGGTCTGGGCGACTGCGATTACGTCAGCGGCGCGGCGCACAAATTCGGCGGGCCGCGCGGCGTGGGCTTTTTGAAAATTCCGCACCGCAAGGCCATCACGCCACTGCTCCACGGCGGCAAGCAGGAGGGCGGCCGGCGCGCGGGCACGGAAAACGTCGCCATCATCGCCGCGATGATGGCCGCGCTGGAAGTGCGCGAAAAACAGATTGCCCGCAGCGAACATTTATTGCGCAAACTCTGGCGCGATAATTTTGAGGCGCAGTTTCTCCGCGCGTTGCCCGGTGCGACGATTATTGGCCACAACCAGCCGCGTTTGTGGAACACCGTTTCCGCATTGATGCCGGAAGGTGATCGCAAATCGCAATGGGTCATCCGCCTCGACAAGGCGGGTTTCGCCGTCAGCACTGGCTCCGCCTGCACCGTCGGCAAGGAAGAGCCGTCGCACGTTTTGTCCGCGATGGGTTACAAGTCTGCGCAGGCGCATCGCGCGGTGCGCATGAGCGCCGGCTGGGAAACGACCGAGGCCGATTGGGACGCGCTGCTTAAAGCCGTGGTGAAAGTCCACGGCGAGATGCAACACAAGGGATGAGTCAGCCGCGATAGGGCTGCATCACCGCGAGCATTTCCTTCACGGCGGCTTCCATGCCCACGAATACCGCGCGGCTCACGAGGCTGTGACCGATGTTCAATTCCACCAGATGCGGCACGGCGAACAGCGCGGGCAGGTTGACGTAGTTCAGTCCGTGCCCGGCGTTCACCTGCAAGCCGAGTGAGTGCGCCAGCTTCGCGCCGGCAACAAGGCGTTGCAATTCAGATTCAAATTTCAAATTTCCAATCTCGAATTTGTAAAAATCTTCCGCAAATTTTCCGGTGTGCAATTCGATGAACTGTGCGCCGGTGCGGGCGCTGGCCTCGATTTGCCTTTCGTCCGGAGCGATGAACAGGCTGACTTCGATGCCGGCGTCGTTCATTTTTTTGCGCGTCTCGGTCAGGGATTTTTCCGCCGCAACCACGTCGAGTCCGCCTTCGGTCGTCACTTCCTGCCGGCGCTCCGGCACGAGGCAGACGATTTCCGGTTTCAGCTTCAAGGCGATTTCAACGATCTCCGGCGCGTTGGCCATTTCGAGGTTCAGCCGCGTCTTGACGACTTCGCGCAGCTTCCAGATGTCGCGATCCTGAATGTGGCGCCGGTCTTCGCGAAGGTGCGCGGTGATGCCATGGCAGCCGGCGGCCTCGCATATCTGCGCCGCCGCGACGGGATCGGGTTCGCCGTGGCCGAGGCCGCGATAACGCGCCTCGCGCACGGTGGCGACGTGGTCAATGTTGACGCCGAGCTTGAGCATGAATCAATGCGCTGGCGGCGGTGTGATGATTTGCGGATGCGCGTGCGGCCGGCGGATGGGCCGCTGGATTTTTAAATTGCAGCCGGGAAAATTTGGCGCCTCGAGCCAACTGCCCAGCGCGAGCATTTCAAAGGCTGTCAAGCCGCCGGACGCAGTGCGCGTGAAGGTCATTTCCGCCGGGCCGGTCTGAAAGACTTCCGTGACGGTGTTGCCGAAGTAGGGCGCGCTCTTCCGAATCCATTTCAACGCGGCGGAATCGCTGCCAAGCTGGCGGTGCTGCGTCAGCATCAGGCCCAACTGCGTCAGCTGCGGCAGCTCGTCGAACCTGTCACCCAGTCGCGCCGCCGTTATTTCCCAGTGGTAATAAACCAGGTTGGGTTGCGCGAGCCGCGCGAATAATTGCGGCGGCAGCGGCTTGGAGCGCGCCGTGTTGGGAAATACGCCGGCCATGAGAAACTGCCCCGCCGGCTCGCGCACGGCGCGCAGAAACGGCGCAATGAATGGCGTGCCGACAAAATGAATTTCATCATTGGTGCGGTTCATCGTGAGCGGACGGAAAAAGGTTCCCGCCGCGTTTTGCAAATCCAGCACCGGCTGCAACCGCTCGTAAGCCTGGGTCAACGCGTCGGCGGCATCCGGCACCGGCGCGGCGGCAAAGGTTTGAAATGGCGAGAGCGGCAGCGCCCAGACAAACAGCTGGTTGGGCGTGGGCAAAATCTTGTAGGCCAGCGCCCACGGCTGCGTCGGCAGCCACGCGGCCAGTCCGCGCACGGCGGTGAAGCTGACGAACGGCTGGTGCACGGTGTTGGTCGGCACGCGCCACGGATCAAGCGTGATTGCCAGGTTTTCGGGGAAGAAAAATTTGCCGCTGACCTGCAAATTGTCACCGACGGGCGTCACAGACAAACGCGTCTCGGGCAAGCCAAGTTCTTTGAGCTTCGGATACCATTGCGCGAGTCTCGGCCAGTTTATGTCTGCGTCCAGCCAGCCGCCGCCAGGCTTGGAAATTTTTTGGGCCAACGCCTCACCCAAAGATTTCGCCGCCGGACTGGTGCAGAAAATCAGCCAGCCACCCGCCGGCTGGAAAGTGCCCGCCGGAAAAAACGGCTTGAGATTCGTCTGCCAGAGCTGCGCGCGGCCGGCATCAAGCTGGATGGCGATGGCCGTCTGCGGCGTGCCGTCGGCGGCTGCCCGCGCTTCCAGAAACCATTCGCTCGTCTGCAAATCATCGAACAGCGGACGCAGTTTGGCCGCGCCGTCTGCGACCGTTGCGCCGGCGTTCGGCTGCAACCAGGCGGCGAGCCACGGCGCCAGCTTGTCCGCCGTCTGATTGCGCAAAGCCAATGCGGCGGTGGAACAAAATTCATTCGTGAACGCGGCCACGTCCGGGGCGGCAGAAAATTTCTGCGCGCCGGCAAAATGAATTTGCGCGATCAAATCCGGCTGCGGCAGCGCCGCACGGACGACGGCGACCGCCAGCAGCAGGCCACAAATAGTAAAAAGCTTCTTCATCGGGTGCATTTCTGTGCCAAATCCGAGGCAACTTGGCAATGGCAAAGGACAACGAGCCGCCGGCCCACCGCAATTTCAGATTGCCGTTCCGCCGGAATCTCGCTTACATCGGGCGTGCCTAAGTTTCGCCTATTTTTAAAATATTGGCTGCCGGTGGTCGTCTGGATGGTGCTGATTTTTTCCGCGTCCAGCGATGCCAAGTCTTACCAGCATTCTTCCGCACTGTTTGAACCGCTGCTGCACTGGCTGTTTCCGCAAATGACGCAACCGACGGTGGATTACATCCATCACCTGTTCCGCAAAACCGGCCATCTGACCGAATACGCCCTGCTGGCGCTGCTCCTCTGGCGGGCCATCCGGCACAGCTATCGGCCGACCGTCATGCCGGACCGCGGCGAAGGCGGATGGCACTGGGATGTGGCGGGACTCTCCTTGTCCATCGTGTTTCTCTACGCCGCGAGCGACGAGTTTCATCAAATTTTTGTGCCATTACGCACACCGCTCGTTTCGGATGTTTGCATTGATACCACCGGCGGGGCCATCGGCCTGTTGCTGCTTTGGCTTACTGGAAAAATCTTCAAGCACTGGTAAATGAATCGCCCGCTCGTCAGCGTCGTTATCGCCTACGCCGCGGGCTTGCTGCTTGGACAGATTTTTCAACCGCCGCCCGCCGCACTGCTGGCTCTGGCGGCACTGGTTTTCATCGTCGCAATATTTTCCGTTAAGCTCCGTCCGCTTTTACTTTGGCCGCTACTGGCGCTGGTGGGCTGGGGAAATTTTCTCTGCCACACCGCCGTCCTTTCACCCAATGATTTGCGGACGTTGGTCGGCAACGAGCCCGCGCTGGCAACCGTGCGCGGCCAGCTCGTTGAGACGCCGCGTCTCAAGGTTACCGTCCGCGATGACCAGGAAACCTGGCACAACGTCGCACGCGTCCGGGTCAATAGCCTCAACCTCGGCGACAGTTTTGCTCCGGCCAGCGGCGACGTGCTGGTGCTCACGCCCGGCCTGCCAAGCGACCATTTTTTCGCGGGTCAAACTGTGGAAATCGCCGGTGTCATCGCGCGCCCGCCCATCGCGTTGGCCGAAGGCCTTTTTGATTTCCAAAATTATCTGGCCACGCGCGGAATTTATTACCAGCTCAAGACCGGTTCCACCAACGATTGGAAACTCCTCGCGCCGGTATTGTCCCAACTGCCGCTCACCGACCGCTTTTTGAACTGGTCGAAGGCAACGCTCGCACTCGGTTTGCCGAATGAAGACGAGCCGTTAAGACTTTTGTGGGCGATGACCCTCGGCTGGCGCACGGCTTTCACCGGCGACATCGGCGAACCCTTTCTCCGCGCGGGCACCATGCATCTCTTCGCCATCGATGGGCTGCGGATCGCCCTGCTTTCGGGAATGATCGTGGCCCTGTTGCGCGCGGTGCGTTTGGCTCGCGCCTGGTGCGGCGCGCTGGCCGTGCCGGCCATCTGGTTTTACACCGCCGCGACGGGCTGGGAGGCTTCCGCCATCCGTGCTTCCGTGATGATGACCATCGTGCTCGGCGGCTGGGCGCTCAAACGCCCCGGCGACCTGCTCAATTCCCTCGCCGCCGCCGCGCTCATCATTCTTACGTGGAATCCCTGCCAACTATTCGAGGCGAGTTTTCAACTTTCCTTTTTCGTCATGCTCGTCATCGCGCTGATGTTGCCGCCGTTGAATGAATTTTGGGACCGGCGGCTCCAGCCCAACGAACTCGTGCCGGACCAATTGATTCCGCCCTGGCAGAAATTCTTCCGCCGGCTCACGCGAATTCTTTTGCGCTACTGCGGATTATCTTTTGCCGCGTGGATTGGCTCGCTGCCGCTGTCGGCAAAGTATTTTCATCTGTTCAGTCCCGTCTCGACGCTGGCCAATGTCCTCGCCGTGCCGCTGGGCACCTTCGCGCTGATGGCCAATCTCGGCGCGCTCGCCTGTGGTCACTGGCTGCCGTGGCTCACTGTGCTGTTCAACCACGCCGCTTGGTTCTTCATGGTGGCGATGACCGGGGTGAGCGTGGCGGCTACGAAAATCCCCGGCGCGTATCTTTACGTCCCCGAACCGTCACTCCTGACCATCGCCCTGTATTACGCCGTGGTCATCGCCAGCTTCAGCGGCTGGTTTAACTCACGGCGGAAAATTCTCGCTGGTGTGGCCGTCTTGCTTGGCATCGGGGGCGGCTATTTCTGGCAATGGCAAACCGCGCGCGGTGAAACCACCTTGACCGTCCTGCCCCTGAACGGCGGCCACGCGATCTTTGTGGATGCCGACGGCAGACAGAACGACTGGCTCATCAACTGTGGCAACGAAAATGCCGTGGCTTTCACGCTCAAAGATTTTCTCCACGCGCAGGGCGTGAACCAAATCTCCCGGCTGGTCTTGACCGACGCCAGCACGCGCAACGGCGGCGGCGCGCAACGGTTGGACGAACTGTTTTCCGTCCACGAACTGTGGACCAGCGACGTGAAATTCCGTTCCGCCAGTTACCGTGACGCCGTAGCCGCTTTTGAAAAACCGGCGGCGCGTCACCATATCCTCCAAGCCGGTGACCCAGCCGGCGGCTGGCAAGTGCTGTTTCCCATCGCCGGCACCAACGTGGCGAAGGCGGATGACGCACCGCTGGTGTTGCTCGGCGATTTTCATGGCACCAAAATCCTGTTGCTCTCCGACCTAAGCCGCGCCGGGCAGGACGAACTGCTGGCGTGCACGAATGATTTGCGCGCCGACATTGTGATTGCCGGATTGCCGGCGGAAGGTGAGCCGCTGGGCAATGCACTGCTCGAAGCGGTGCAACCACGAGCCATCGTCATCGCGGATGCCGAGTTTCCGGCCACGCGCCGGGCCAGCCGCACGCTCCAGGCAAGGCTGGAGCAGCGGAAGGTTCCGGTCATTTATACGCGCACAGCGGGCGCCGTAACGATTGAAACCGACCGAGCCGGCTGGCAATCGCACGCGATGAATGGACAAACCTGTTCAAGCCGCTAAGGCACCTTCCCGCCCGAATCTATTTAGCGTTTTGGTGGGGTAAAAAACAAACCGCTTCCGGCTCCAGGAAATCTGCTCGACAACTTTTTCCAGCGGGCGCAACCTCCATGCCATGACACTTGTTCGGCCACAATTGTGGCGTCCGGTATAACTTTCCGACCCCCTTCACGTTTATGTGGCAAAGCTACATTTTTGGGATGTATTGGAAACATAGCGAGCAGATGTATTACGATGAATTGCCCGCGGAATCCAAGGAAGCGGCCGCGGAGTTCTTCATCGACCACATGCGCGATGATGTGATGCTGGTGCGGGTTGAGTTCGTGGGACCGAACGAGGGTGGCGTGCGGGAGTTCGCTCATTCACCCAATTCGCCCTTCAGTCCATTGCAGGCACGCCGGCGATTGGACAAGGATGATAATGCCAGCTGACCCTGCGGTTTGAAGGACTCGATCAACCGCATTCACTTCCGATGACTCACCGCGCCTTGGTCAGCGACACCGCCACGTAGCGCGCCTGCGGGATGATGAATTTCTTCACCTCCACAAACACCCTCTGCGGCCGGAATTCCTTGAGGACCAAATCCGCCACGTCGGCCGCCAGCTTCTCAATCAATCGCCATTCCCGGCCTTCGCCCAGTTGCAGCAGCCGTTGGGTGACGGCGAAATAATCAATCGTGTCCGCGATGCCATCCGACTGGGCGGCGGCGGTGAAATCCGCTTCCATTTCCACCGTGAGCAACAGGCGCTGCGGCTGCGCGCGTTCCGCGTCCGGCACGCCCACGCGGTAAAACACCTCCAGGTCCACGATGGAAATCTTGGCCATTTAGGCTTTGCGCTTTTTGCTTTTTGCTTTCAAGACGGCGTCGATCAAAATCTTCGTCGGCTTGTTCAGATTGAGTTTCCGCGCCTGGGCCAGCGGCAGCCATTGAAATTCCCGCGCCTCTTCGTTCAGCACCACGCGCGGCTGCTTGGCCACGGCGCGGCAGGTGTAATTGAGCAGCACAAAATGGGCATCGCGGTAAAATTCCTTGGAGCTGATGCAATCCTGCACCAAAACAAATTCGATGGCCGTGACGTTCAGCCCGGTCTCCTCCTTGAGTTCGCGGCGCAGGGCGGTTTCCGATTTCTCGCCGCGCTTGATCTTGCCGCCGGGGATGCCCCATTTGCCGGACCATTTGTGCGTGCGGATCATCAGCACGTCCTGCTGCGCGTTGAAGATCAAGGCGCCGACGGTGGCGAGGGGCGGTTCCTCGCTGGCTACGGGTTCGACGGGCTGGAGATGGAAATGATTTTTCAGCAGCACGCGTTTCAATTCGCCCAGATGCTCCACGATCAGGTCGGGCTGGGCGGCGCGCAACTGCTCCAGGGTGTTGTAGCCGGTCAGCACGGCGCAGGAATGGATGCCGCCGTGTTGCGCGGTGGCGATGTCGTGCTCCATGTCGCCGATGAAGAGCGTCTCGTCCGCCTTGAGGTTGTGGTCGCGGAGGATTTCGTGAATCTTCTCGCGCTTGTCCCAGACGTCGGTGTAGGGCTTCTCCAGAAAGGAGGCGAAACCGATCTCGCGGTTCTGCACGGCGAAATGGTCGGCGTGAATGGTGCTTAGCAAAAACATCCGCACGCCCCGGTCGCGGCAGAATTGCAAAAAGTCCCGCGCGTGCGGCAAGGCCACCACGGAATGCTGGGATTCGCGGAACTCGGCATGGAACCAATTCTCCAGTTGGTTCATGGGCACGTCGGGCGTGTGCTTGTCGTAAAACTTGGTGAAGGGCAGTTGAAACTCCGCGCGGAATTTTTCCAGCGACATCGCGGGTCGACCGGATTGCGTGAGGACATAGTTCGACGCCTTCAGGACTGCCGGCAGGTCATCCACCAAAGTTCCCGACCAATCGAAGATGATGTTGCGGATCACGCAAAAGATATAGCCGTGAACCCAATAAAAGGCACGAAGATTTCCATTTTGCCAGCGCCCGCCGCCAATTTAGAAATTGTAAATTGGAATTTGAAAATTGAAAATGCCGTCCGTGCTGATCGCGTTTCACAAACCCTACGGCGTGCTGTCGCAGTTCACCGGCGACGGTTCGCCCAACCGCCCGCTCGCGGAGTTTGGCTTTCCGAAAAATGTCTATGCCATCGGCCGGCTGGACGCAGATTCCGAGGGGCTGCTGTTGCTGAGCGACGAGGCGAAGTGGAACGAAACGCTCCTGCACCCGCGCCACGCGCACGAACGCGAATACTGGGCGCAGGTGGAAAAGATTCCCGCGCCCGCGGCGTTGGCCAAACTGGCGGGCGGCGTGACCATCCAAGGCCACCGGACTTTGCCCTGCCGCGCGTGGTTGCTGGAACCGCAGCCGGTCGTGGCCGCGCCGCCCCGGCGCGATAGTGTGGCGGCGACGCCCTCGTCGCCCACGCCCACCGGCGACGGGGCGTCGCCGCCACACCTTGCTCCGCGCACGCCGCCGATTCGTTTCCGCAAAAGTGTGCCCGACTGCTGGATCGGACTGGAACTGGTCGAGGGCAAGAACCGTCAAGTGCGGCGCATGACGGCGGCCATCGGGCATCCGACGTTGCGGCTGGTGCGTGTGCGGATTGGGAATTTCTGGCTGGGCGATTTGCCGCCGGGGAAATGGCAAACCTTGTCCGCTGAACAAATCAAGCTCGTCGCGAATCGCTAACCCTGGCGCAAGGATCAAGGATAAGCGCAGGTTCAATGGCCGAGGAATTTGTGCCACATCTCCGGGCCGTTCTGCCAAAAGATAATCGCCACGCCCATCAGCGCGCCGCCCGCCATCACGCCGGACGCCACGGGAAAAGTAAATTCCTCCGCTTTCGCCGGCGATTTCTTGGCGAACCACCACGAGATGACGGCCCCCAGAAAAAACAGCACGCCATAATACCATTGGAAAATCCACGCCAGCCCGAAGCCGGACGCCGACGGCAGATATTTTTCCTGTTTCGGAAACAGCACCGGCAAAATCGCAAACACAAGACCCACCAAGCCACCGATGGCGATGCTCCAGATTTTCGCCGGCGCGAGCGCCTCGAAACCTTTGCTCAACGCCTGCGCGACGGCGGCCCACGTCTGTGCGGCGGGCGCGGGAAACTGATCCGAGCCGATGACTTCCGGTTTGTCCACGATGAGCGTGAACGCAAACACGCTGACGACTGTGCCGATGAAGATGCCCGCGAACTGCGCGAGAAACTGTTTGCGCGGATTCGCGCCGAGCAGATAGCCGCTTTTCAAATCGGTCAGCAAATCGGCGGAGGAACCCGCGGCGCCGGCGGTGATGTTCGCGGCCATGAGGTTCACGTTCATGTTGCCGGGGCTCAACGCGCCAAACGTGAGCTGCGTGACTTTGCCCAGCGGGCCGATGGGCGTGGTGTCGGTCTCGCCGGTGATGCGGCACGCGACGAGCGCCAGCGCGAAGGACAACACCACGGCCAGCGCGCTTTGCCAATACGGCATCCCGAACGACGCATGCGCCAGCAGCGCGAGCGCGATGAGCGAAACCAATTGGCCGACCGCGAACCACGTCATCGGCGTTTCAATGGCTTCCACGTCCGTCGGCGTTTTGGATTGGGGCGAAAACATTTTGCCGAGGTCGAGAAACGCGCGCAGCGAGATGCGCCATTGCAAAATGAAATTCAGCAAACTCGCGAACACCATGCACGATACGCCCGGCCACAAAGTCCATTGCACGCATTCGCGGAAGCCGCCGGCGGCCTTGATGAGGCCCGCGTTTTGCAGCGCGGGCACATACGCCATCCAGCACACGAAGCTGCCGATGAGAATGCTGATACACACGCGCATGCCCATGATTGCGCCGGACGCGATGAAGATCGGTTCCCAACTGAACATCACCGTGCGCCCGACCCACGCCGGACCAAAAACGAAGGCGCTCAACTTCGTGCAGATGGTATCACTGGAATAGGCCGCGAACTTGGGGATGACCGCCAAGCCGTCGTGGATGAAATTATCCACCGCCGCCAGCAGCCCGGCGACACCGAGCGCCTTCGCGGCGCGCATGCCTTTCGCGCCGTGCGAGTGCAGCGCGCGCAGCGTTTCCGCCGCCGCCACGCCGCTGGGAAAACGCAGTTGCTCGATGTTGATCATCTGTTTCTTCATCGGAATGGCCATCGTCACGCCGAGCACGGCCAGGAAGAAAACCCACGCGAACGTCAGCGGCAGCGGCAGCGCGTGGCCGTTCAGCATGATGAACGCCGCGAAGGCCGACACCAGGGTGCCGCCGGTGGAGTAGCCCGCCGAGCTGGCGCAGGATTGCATGCAGTTGTTTTCGAGAATGGTCATCGGCACTTTCGCGAGGCCGATTTTTACGAAGGTCGTCCAGATGGCGTAGGACAAAATGCACGCGGTGATCGCGACGCCCATGCCCCAGCCGGATTTCAAGCCGATGTAGAGATTGGTCAGCGACAAAATCGCGCCGAGCACCGAACCCATGAGCACCGCGCGCCACGTCAGTTGCTTCATCGAATCGCCGCGCCCGCGATAGACCTGCTCGAACCATTGGCGCTCGATTTCCTCCGGCGTGCCGGTGAAGCCGGCGAGCGGCAACTCGACTTCGGCGTCCGATTTGTGGTTGGTGGGGATGGGCTCCGGATTCACGCGCGGCAATGTGGGCAAACCGTCCAGCCAGCGCGAGCTTTTTTGTCGGCGGCAATCCGGCGGCGGCGGCCATACGCTGAATGGGATATCCCAGCTCGACCACTGACTGGGTTTTGCCCCCCAACCGCTGGCGACCACGGGTCATCCGGGGACGACTACGAGTCGTTCGGGGAGGTCCCCGAGTCATTCGGGGGCGACCACCGATGGTCTGTGGACGCCCCCGAATCATCCAGAACCGCCTTTTAATGCACCGGCCGCGCCAACGCCACCGACTCCGTTCCGGTAGCGACCAGGGAAAAGCGGCGGAGGGCCGCAGCACCGCTGCGGTGCGACGGCGGCTGGTGCTTTGGGCGGCGAAAATACGGTGGACAGGATTTCCCGACACCCCGTGCGGTCCTTTCCCCGCGCCATGAACTTCTTTCATAGCACCGGCGGAATAGTTTTCAATCCCGTGAAAATCTTTGACCGTGACGTGAAATGCTTTTACGGCTCCGTGAGAACCTTTCGCTGCATCGCGAACTCATCTGACCACACCGCGAAACTTTTTCATGGCTCCGCGAAGCGCTTTCACCACACCGTGAACAGCTATTACAGTTCCGTGGGCACCTATCCCCACGCCGAAAGCTTGCTCCACGGCACCGCAAAACCGCTTCAACCCATCGTGAAACCTCTTCAACACACCGCGAAATCATTCCACCACGCCGAGAAATCATTTTTCCGTGCCGGGAAACCATTTCCCGACCCTGTCCCGCCGCCTTGATACGCCGGCAATATATTTATTATCAATGTCTTAAGCCAAAAGACGACCCCAAAAAGCAAACTCGATCAAAAATGAGCAAAAAGACACCCCTAGCCTATTTTAAGGGGGAAAAGCGGCGGAGGGCCACCTCACTCCCAGACGCTGGCGCGCAGGTCGGGCGCTGGGCGAACGCGAAGCGGTGACAATAGCCCAGCCATTTATGGCTGGGGCAAACGACCAGCAAATGAAAAGTCCCGCAAGGGACGGCAGAAAAATGGGGTGGCCGTCCGCAAGGACCTTTCGTCCCTACCGAGACTTGGGAAAATCGCGGACCAACCATCCCAGCCATAAATGGCTGGGCTATTTTCAAGGGCGGCGAAAATGCGGTGGACAGGATTTCCCGGCGCGCATACCGTTGCCGCCATGAACCGGAACGGCGAAAAAAACGGCGGCGGATTACCCGCGTTTTTGCTCTAAAAACAGTGCTCCCATTTGAATTGGCAAATGGAAAGGAGATTCTTAAGATGATTCCGACAAAATGCTAACCAGCCTCCACATAAATAACTTTCGCGGATTACGCGACTTGAAGATTGAACCGCTCAAACGGGTCAACCTGATTACCGGTCAGAACAACACCGGCAAAACGGGCGTGTTGGAAGCGTTGGTTTTGCTACTTAGTGAAGCCGCTCCAAACCAGAATCTACGCAACCAACTTCCAAATTTATTTCGAACTGTAGGCGGGGATTATCATGAGAATTATTGGAAGTGGTTGTTCTTCGGAAAGGATGTTTCTAAACACATTGAAATTAAAGGCTCCTTTGACAACGCAAAAGAACTTCAATTCCATGTAAAACCTAATGGATGGCGGGCGGGAGAACAACAACCAGCACAACTTCGCCATTCAGGACAAATCGGAAACTCTCCGTGTTTTTTAAGCGGTAACGGTGATTCCGCCGGCCTCAAGCCTGCCGTTTTTTCTACCCACCCAAGTAATCCTACGCAAGACGCAGTTGACTATCAGCGAGTCGTTTTGAAACGGCGGAAAAAGCAGGTAGAAAAATTGCTTCGTGAAATAGAACCCAGGTTGGAAGCCGTGGAAGCATTGCGGATTGGGGATCAAAATTCGTCGCCATCGCTAATTTATGCCGATTTGGGTTTGAGTGAAATGATTCCAGTCACGCAACTCGGGCAGGGCTTTAACCGGCTCTTGGACATCTACTCAGAAATCGTGGTCGAGGATGCAAAGGTTCTGTTAATTGATGAAATTGAAAATGGCCTTCACCACAGTGTCATGCCGGTAATATGGAAAGGGCTTTTCCTCGCCGCGAAGGAATTTGATGTGCAAATATTTGCAACAACCCACAGTTGGGAATGTATTCTGGCGGCGGACGAAGCGGCGCGTGCCGGTGAGAAGTATGACCTAGCTTTGATTCGGTTGGATCGCGTGAAGGAAGACATCAAGGCCACGGTGATTGACGAAAAATCACTGTCCACCGCCAAAGAACTTCAATGGGAGATGCGATGAAATTTGTTTTTTGCGAAGGTTCCGGCGATCAATTGGTGATTCAAAGTCTGGCCAGACATTTGAATTTGGAAGTCACGGTTGAAACAACCGGCGGAAAAGACAATCTCCCCAATTTCCTGAAAAGCTTGCAGACCCGTCCTGAATTTGCACGGCAACAAGTGGAAACGATGGCCATACTTCGAGATGCGGATCGGGATGCAGCAGCGGCATTCCAAAGCGTTCAAAATTTTCTTCGGCAAAGCGGGTTTCCCGCTCCAGATGTCAATGGGGCTTTCAGCAACACTCTCTTACGAGTTGGTGTATTTATCGTGGGCGTCAACGGTGTCGGGATGATTGAAGATGTTTGCCTAAAATCGGTAAGTGACCTGCCGGAATTTTCCTGTGTCGATTCTTACTTCGCCTGCATATCGGAAAAGTCCGCCCGTTCCAACAGTTCTTCAAAAGCGAAAGTTCGGGTGTGGATGGCTTCGCATGATGATTATGACTATCGGGTCGGCAAGGCGGCTGAAAAAGGTTATTGGCCTTGGGAAAGTCCGGCATTCGACCCGTTGAAGAATTTTCTGAAGGCTTTGTAATTTATCCGCATGAATCGCGTTAAATCCGACCAGCTTTTTGCCGAGGCGCTGAAATACATTCCCGGCGGCGTCAATTCGCCGGTGCGCGCCTTTCGCGCCGTGGGCGGCAATCCCTTTTTCGTCAACCGCGCCGCCGGCTCCAAGGTCTGGGACGTGGACGGCAATGAGTTGATTGACTATGTGCTGACGTGGGGGCCGGCCATCCTCGGCCACGCGCATCCGAAAATCATCGCCGCCGTCAAGGCCGCCGCCGAATTGGGCACGAGCTTCGGCATCCCCAATCCGCACGAGGTCACGATGGCCAAACGCATCTGCGAA
>CAISYZ010000142.1 GCA_903889895.1 uncultured Verrucomicrobia subdivision 3 bacterium
GCACGTCCAAGACGGAATTTGATGTCGTCAGCAACCCTGAATTTCTCCGCGAAGGTTTTGCCGTCGGCGATTTGATGCACCCAGATCGCGTGGTCATCGGCGTTCGTTCGCAGCGGCCCGTCGCGGCCATGACGGAAATTTACACGCCGTTTAAAGCCCCGATTATTGTCACCGACATCAATTCGGCGGAACTCATCAAGCACGCGGCGAACTCGTTTCTCGCGCTGAAGATTTCCTACATCAACGCCATCGCCAACGTCTGCGAAGCCGCCGGCGCGAACGTGCAGGAAGTCGCGCAGGGCATCGGCTTGGATGAGCGCATCGGCCGCCGCTTTCTTAACGCCGGCATCGGTTTCGGCGGCAGCTGCTTCCCGAAAGACTTGAGCGCGTTCATCAAAATTTCCGAACAGGTGGGCTACGAGTTCAAGCTGCTCAAGGAAGTGCAGCGCATCAACGCCGACCAGATGGACCGGTTCGTGAAGAAAATCACCGACACGCTCTGGGTCTTGAAGGACAAGAAAATCGGCGTGCTCGGTTTGGCGTTCAAACAGAACACCGACGACGTGCGCAGTTCGCCCGCGATTGATTTGTGCCAGCGTTTGCTGAAGGACGGCGCGACGCTGCGCGTGCATGACCCGAAGGCGATGGCCAAGACCAAGCCCATCCTGCCGAACGCCACCTACGTGGACGACATGAACGCCGTGGCCGAAGGCTGCGACGCCATCGTCATCGCGACGGAATGGGAAGAGTTCAAGCAGCTGGATTTGGCGCGCGCCAAAAAGGGGCTGACGCATCCCATCATGTTCGACGGCCGCAATCTGTTTGACCCGGTGGAAATGGAAAAGCTCGGCTGGATTTACAAGAGCGTGGGCCGCTGAATTTGCAATTGCCAATCGCCAATTTTCAATTTGGCTGCGGCGCGGAAATTAAATTGGCAATTGAAGATTGGAAATAAAATCGAGGTCAGCGCCGCGCTCATCTTCCGCGGCGGCCAACTGCTCATCACGCAGCGCCACGCCAGCGCGCATCTCGGCGGACTCTGGGAATTTCCCGGCGGCAAACGCGAGCCGGGCGAAACCTTCGAGCAATGCCTCGTCCGTGAAATCCGCGAAGAGCTGGGCGTGGAGATTTCCGTGGGCGACTTGTTTGAGGAGATTGCCCACGACTACCCGGAGAAATCCGTCCACCTGAAATTTTTCATCTGCCAATTATTGGCCGGCGAACCGCAGCCGCTGGAGTGCGCCGCCGTGAAGTGGATTGGCCGGGCGGAACTGGCCGCGCACGAATTCCCCGCCGCCGATGCGCAGTTGCTGGCGCGGCTGCAAGCGTTCGCCGCGCCGGAATTTGGCATCTGAAAAGCGTCATTTGACTTGTCAAAAATGACAATGCTTCCGACGGCGCTTGTCCCGGCCCGGTTGCCGGGGGATAATCAACCATGCCCATGCGACTTTTAGCCCTGCTGATATTTTCCAGCACCTTGCTGGCTGGCTTTGCCTCAGGCTCGACGAATGGCTGCCCGCCGTCTAATTTGGTTTTGTGGTTTGCGCAGCCGGCGGGGAAGTGGACGGAAGCGTTGCCCATCGGCAACGGCCGGTTGGGCGCGATGGTTTTCGGCGGCGTCACGGACGAGCGCATCCAGTTCAACGAGGACACCCTGTGGACCGGGCACCCGCACGATTACGCGAATAGCAACGCGCTGGCCTGGCTGCCAAAAATCCGCGCGCTGCTTGCCGCCGGGAAAAACAAGGAAGCCGGCGGACTGGCGAAAACCAATTTTCTCGGCACGCCGTCGCGGCAAAAGGCGTATCAGCCGTTTGGCGATTTGCGCCTGCATTTTTCCGGCGTGGACAATCCGACAGATTACCACCGCGAACTGGATTTGGCTTCTGCCATTGCCAGCGTCAGCTTTCGCGCGAACGGAACGACTTTCCGGCGTGAGATGTTGGCGAGTTATGCCGACCAGGCCATCGTATTGCGCTTCACGGCGGACCAGGCGGCGCAAATCAGCTTCACGTTGGCGATGACCAGCCCGCATACCAACTCGGCAACGTGCGCGCTCCAATCCGATACGCTTGCGCTCGCCGGCCAGGTGGAGCCTAACGGTCTGCGTTTTGAATCGCGCGTGCGCGTCGTCAACACCGGCGGTCACGTCACGACTAACGGGAATGTCATCACGGTGGAAAAAGCCGATGCGGTGACGCTTTATTTGGTGGCGGCCACCAGTTTCAAAAACTTTCAGGACATCAGCGCCGACCCCGCCGTCCATTGCGCCCGCGATTTGGAAAAAGTTTCC
Organism: uncultured Verrucomicrobia subdivision 3 bacterium; assembly: GCA_903889895.1. Classification (GTDB taxonomy): domain Bacteria; phylum Verrucomicrobiota; class Verrucomicrobiia; order Limisphaerales; family UBA11358; genus UBA11358. The sequence goes on from CAISYZ010000142.1 coordinate 2,294, forward strand.
CAGCGCGGCTTTGAGGCCGTGTCGGCGGCGCATTCGGCGGATTACAAAAATCTTTTTCAACGCGTGGCGCTGGAGCTTGGCCACAGCGACCGGGAATCGCTGCCGACCGATGAGCGTTTGAAACAAGTCAAGTTGACCGGCCTCACCAACGATCCGGCGCTGGCGACGCTTTATTTTCAATACGGCCGCTACCTTCTGATTTCCAGCAGCCGCGCGGGCGGGCAGCCGGCGAATTTGCAAGGCTTATGGAATGACCAGCTTGATCCGCCGTGGGAAAGCAAATGGACGCTGAACATCAATTGCGAGATGAATTACTGGCCGGCGGAAGTTTGCAACTTGCGTGAGTGTCACGAGCCGCTGTTTGGTTTGATTGACGATCTCGCCATCAGTGGCGCCCGCACTGCGCGCGTGCAATACGGCTGCGGCGGCTGGGTGGTGCATCACAATACGGATCTCTGGCGAGCTTCCGCACCCATCAACGGCATTGACGGCGTCTGGCCCACCGGCGGCGCGTGGCTCTGCCAGCATTTGTGGGAACATTATTTGTTCACCGGCGACAAAACATTTCTCGCCCGCGCCTATCCCGACCTGAAATCGGCTGCGCAATTTTTTGTGGATTTTCTCATCAAGGATCCGCAGACCGGCTGGCTGGTCACCGCGCCGTCCTATTCGCCGGAACAAGGCGAGGAGACGCAAGGTCCAACGATGGACAACCAACTCATCCGCGCGCTGCTGAACAACACCATCGAGGCGGCGAATATTTTGAACACGGATAAAGAATTTGCCGCGCAACTTGCCGCCGTGCGCGATCAATTGCCGCCGAATCAAATTGGAAAACACGGCCAGCTTCAGGAATGGTTGGTGGACATGGACAAGCCGAACAACGCGCATCGCCACATGTCGCCGCTCTGGGCGCTGTATCCCGGCAACGACATCACGCCCGCTGATACGAATATTTTTGCCGCCGCCAAAGTTTTGCTCGGCTGGCGCGGCGACGGCAGCACCGGCTGGAGTTACGCGTGGCGCATGGGGCTGTGGGCGCGTGCTGGCGACGGCGATTTTGTTTTCCGCCAGTTGAACAGCCTGTTTCAGCGCAAAACGCTGCCGGATCTTTTGGATCTGTGCGGTCCGTTTCAGATTGACGGCAATTTCGGCGCCACCGCCGGCCTCGCGGAAATGCTTTTGCAAAGTCACGAAACGGCAAAGCCGGCTGGAAAAAGTGAGTTGCGCATTTTGAACCTGCTCCCGGCGCTGCCAAAATTCTGGCCGGAGGGTTCGGTAAGCGGACTTTGCGCGCGTGGCGGCTTTGCGATTGATCTCACTTGGAAAGACGGCGCGCTGACCCAGGCGGTAATTCATTCCCAACTGGGCAATCCCTGTCTCGTGCGCTGTGGAAAAAAAGAGCTGCGGTTGGCGACGGAACTGGGACGCACCTATGAGTTCAATGGCCAGCTTAACCTTATTAACGAAAAATAAGTATCCAGCAGTAGCTTGTTTAGGATGCTATCGATTTGACTAAATTACGCCGTTCGCGGGGCATTTTTCAACTGGTCGGTTTGAATCGGTTCAGGATCTCGTGGCGCGGAACGGCGGATTTTTTCAACGCTTCGTGACGCTCGATCACGCCCTGACCATATGTCGAGGGCGGATTGGGATTGCGATAGAGAACGCCGGTGTAAAGTTTGGTGCCGTATTCGCGGGCAAGTTCGGTGGCTTTCGCGCGGTCAGAAGTATCGTGCCCCATCGCTTCCAAACTCTGCATGTTCGTCTTGTGCGCCTTGAGCTGCTGCTCCTCCATGCCGTAAGTTACGCAAGGTGATTGCACATTAATGAACGCAAAGCCGGGGAAACGGATGCCTTCCTCGATAATTTTGGCGAGGCCGTTCATGTCCGCCGGCGTCCCTTGCGCCACGAACGATGCACCGTAGCCCATGACGTAGAGCAGCGGATTCACCGGGTCTTCAAGGCTGCCAAAGCTGGACGTGACGGTCTTGCGCCCGCGCGAGGACGTGGGCGAGAGCTGGCCCTTGGTGAGGCCGTAAATCTGGTTGTCCATCACGATGTAGGTGATGTCAATGTTGCGCCGGACGGCGTGCGCGACATGGCCGCCGCCGATGGAGAAACCGTCACCGTCGCCGCTCGCGACGAGCACGAGGAGTTCGGGATTGGCGAGCTTGATGCCTTGGGCGATGGGCAGCGAGCGGCCATGCACGGTGTTAAAACCGTATGCCGTCGTGTAGCCGGGAATGCGGCTGGAACAGCCGATGCCGGAGACGAACGCGATTTCATGCGGCGGGCGGGCGAGGTTCGCCAGCGCGCGGGTGATGGCGGTGACGACGCCGAAGTCGCCGCAGCCGGGGCACCAGATGGGCTTGAGGTCGCTCTTGAAATCGCCGGCTGTGAATTTGGTCAGCGAAATCGGTTTCGCAGGAGCTTCGAGAGTGGTCATGATTTTATCTCTTTCTTGAAAAGTATTGCCGGTTTAGTTTTCGACGGCTTCGGGTTGTTGCTGTTGATTGCCTTGGATGGAGACGACCATTTCGCGCAAGCGTTTCAATACTTCCGACGGCAAAATGGGATTGGAGCCGCTCTTAGCAAACGCCTTGACTTGCGCCGGCAAATCCACATTCATCCGCACGATGCGATAAAGCTGCGCCTGATAGGATTGCTCGATGAACAGGCCGCGTTGGACGGACGCGAAGAAATCCTGATAGACCGTTTCCGCCACGGGATAGAGCAGCCGGGGAACGAGCAGTTTCACCTGCAAGCCTTCCGCCTGCGCCAGCCGCAGCGCCTCGCGCGCCACGCCTGCCACGCTGCCCCAGCTCACCATGCCGATGGGCGCTTCGGGATCGCCTTCGATGGTGAAGAGGTCGCGGCGATTTTTGAGCGGATTAAATTTGTTAAAGCGCTTTTCGTTCATGCGCGCGTGCATCTCGCCGCTGGCGGTGGGACGGCCTTGTTCATTGTGCTCGATGCCGGCGCAAAGATAATTGCCGCCGACCATGCCGGGATGGCTGATGGGGCTGATGCCGGATTCGGTCAACTTGAAGCGCGAGTAATTGGCCAGTTCCGGCCCGCTCGGATGCCGGCGCTCGATGATCTGAAATTTCGAGGTGTCAATCGGATCAACCGTCTCTTTTCGTTGCGCGATTTCCTGATCGGACAACACAATCACCGGCGTTTGATAATATTCCGCAAGGTTGAACGCTTCCACCGTCACGCCGAAAATATCAGCGACGCTTGTCGGTGCCAGAACGGGCCGCAGGCAATCGCCATGCGCGGAAAAGGCCGCTTGAAACAAATCCGATTGCTCGGCCTTGGTCGGCATGCCTGTGGACGGGCCGCCGCGCTGGACATTGACGCACACCAGTGGCAGCTCGGCCAAGCTGGCGAGGCCGAGAATTTCAGTCTTAAGCGACATGCCGGGGCCGGACGTGGCGGTCATCGCCTTTTTACCGGCAAACGAGGCGCCAACCACGGCACCGATGCCAGCGATTTCATCCTCTGCCTGCAAAACCGTTCCGCCGTATTTCCAAATTTCGCGGTCGAGAAATTGCATGATCTCCGTCGAAGGCGTGATCGGATAGCCGCCAAAAAAAGTGCAACCGGCAAAAATCGCGGCCGCCGCGCACATGTCGTTGCCGTCCGTCAGGAGTTTGGCCTGACCGCCAGATTGCGGAGCCGCCAGCTTGCGGTCTTCCTTCAGCGGATTGGCAGCGGTAAAATCAAGCCCGGCTTGGAACGCGCGGACATTGCCTTCCACCACGGTGGCGCCTTTCTTGGCAAATTTCTTGCGGATGCCGGCCAACATGCTTTCGCGGCCGATGCCGAACCAGCCGGCGAGCAGGCCGGCGATCACAATATTCTTGGCCTTGTTGGTGCCGGCATGTTCCGCGGCCATTGCGGTAATTGGCACGCTGAAGACGACCGCCGGTTTCACGCCGGGCAACGGCAGTTGGTCGGGCGCGACGCCGGTGTTGCTTTCGTAGATCACTATGGTTGCTGCTTCGACGGGCAGTTCCGAGCCGAACCGGCGGAAATCTTCCCAGTTGAGGGCCACCGCCACGTCGAGCGGGCCGTTGGGATTGAGCACGGGCCGGGTCGCCAGCCGCAGCCGGCACGAAGCCTCGCCGCCGCGGATTTGCGAGCCGAAGCTCTTGGTCATGACGCAGTGATAACCTTCCAGCGCGGCCGCCGTGATCAGCGATTCGCCCGCCGAAATCACGCCGTCGCCGCCGGAACCGGCAATGCCTATAATCAAATCTTCACTCATGTATTAATAAGGGACTAAATTTTTGTCCGGCTAGCTCACCTTCTGTTGCCAAATCCATAACAATTTTAGCAAAATGAAATTTCACCCGCCGAGTGCTTGGCGGAGCAACTTTGGGGTGCAATCGGGTGGTTTCATTTGGGCCGACTGGCTAAATGCGTTTGCCGGTTTTGTGGGTTTTCGGTGATGTTAACTGCTCGCGCACTCGCCACTTGCGCTGGTCAAAAATCTTCTGGTATGGTTAAATCCGCTTGGCAACCCTATCGCAAACGCCCCGGATGGTCTGGCAACTTGTTGGAGGCTGGTTCAAACCATAAAATGGCAATAGTGGGCAGGAGTGGGTTTGTCTTCCATTATGGTAGGCGGGGCCTGTAGCTCAATGGTTAGAGCAGAGGACTCATAATCCTTTGGTTCTCGGTTCAAGTCCGAGCAGGCCCACCACCATTGCGAGGTGCCACTTTCCGGCTGGCCAACTGCTTGATATTGTGAATTCTTATATGTGCAAGATGGATGGCAGGTATGCTAATTATTGAGCAAGCATTGCAAGGAATCTTGGTGCAGTATTTGGTGGTTTGATGCTTGCGACACTCTTCGGATTGCATAGCCTAACTGGACAAGCTGAAAACAAAGGTTCTTTATGAAACGATTATTGCTGATCACCTGTCTGACTCTCGTGCTGCCGGTTTTTGGCCAGACCGTTCCTGTTGCTACCCCAAAAGTGGCGCCTGCCCCAAAAAATAATCCGGTGGATTTCGCTGTTGATTTGGCAAAGGTGACATCGGATTTGAAACAGAAATTCGATGCCTTGCCGGTCTCTACAAATTTTGATGACAATCTGAGAGCCATCAACGCCCTCATCGTGCAGCATCTCAAAGACGGCAACCGCGAACAAGTGGCCCGGCTTTATTTGCTGGATGCCCACATTTATGCCGACGGGCTGACTAACAAAATTCGCGCCCGCGCCATTTGGAACAAGGTGGTGCAGGATTTCCCCAGCACGATGGCAGCGCGGGGAGCGATTTTGTCCTTAACCAAGTTAAATGCCGAGGAAGCGGCGGAGGATTTGAAAATTCCCGAAGGATTGGAAATCGGCCAGCGCTTTCCCGGCTTCAATGAAACGGATGTTGCCGGCAATCCGTTGTCCGTCGCCGCTTATCGGGGCAGGGTGACGATGGTGGACTTCTGGGCGACTTGGTGCGGACCGTGCAAGGCGGAGATGCCCAATGTCATCGCCACCTACCAGAAATTTCACGCGCAGGGATTTGATATTATTGGGGTGAGCCTTGATCAGGATCAGGGCCAATTGATGGCCTTTACGCAGGCGAACGGCATGGCTTGGGCACAGTTTTTTGATGGTCAGGGTTGGGAGAACAAACTCGCCAAGCAATATGGAATCCACTCCATCCCGATGTCGTATCTGCTCGACCGGCATGGCATCATTCTCAGCAAGGAACTGCGGGGCGGCGAACTTGGTGCTGCCGTGGAAAAAGCCCTGATTCAAAATTAGCCACGCCACAGCCCGTGAAGCTCCCTAGGTTATTATTCGCCGGATGCAATTAATTTGCCTTTGACCTAAGTTTTGATTTCTCGATGGTGCATTGCAATGACCGTGAATTTCATTGCCAGCCTCGTCGCGGTTGCTCAAATTGGTTGGATGAAATCCTTGTGTTCCCCTGTTCTGCGGCTCTTTGCCCTCGTCGCCGTCGTTTCCGTTTTAAATCTCCGTGCCGCCGACACTGTATCACCGCGCGAACATCTTTCGCTTGATGCGAACTGGAAATTTCATCTCGGTGATGACTGGCCGTCCGCGCTGCATCTGGACAAGGCCGGCGGCAGCACCGGGCCGGCGGCGGAGAAGTTCAACGACGTCGCGTGGCGCACGCTCGACCTGCCGCACGACTGGGCGATTGAGCTGCCGTTCGACAATTCCTCCGACCGGAACCATGGCTTCAAACCGGTGGGGCCGAATTTTTTGCGGAACAGCATCGGCTGGTATCGCCGCACGTTTGATTTGCCGGCGGAAGATTCCAGCAAACGCATCTGGCTGACCTTCGACGGCGTGTTCCGTGACGCGACCGTCTGGGTAAACGGCTGGCTCGTGCAACGGCACGAGAGCGGTTACTACCCGTTCCGGCAGGACATCACCGACGTGGTGAAGTTCGGCGGCAAAAACACCATCGCTGTGCGGGTGAATGCCGGAAAATTCGAGGGCTGGTTTTACGAAGGCGCGGGCATCTACCGCCACGTCTGGTTGGACAAGACTGCACCGGTGGCCATCGCGCCGGATGGGGTTTTTGTTCAAAGCCATTTTAAGAATAATGTTCCAGAAGGATCTGCAGAAATTTTTGTTACAACCAAACTTCTAAATGAAACCACAAATCAATGGTGGCCAACATCACACAAGGTGATTCAAAAAACCGATGTGGTAAATGATGTTGCGGTCACAAGTTCAATTTACGGTGGCGAAATTGATGCGTGGTTAAAATATGAAATTGTCACTCCGGACGGAGCGGTAAATGTCGTGGAAAACAAAATGCCAGGATTGAAGAATCCCGTGCATCTCTTAGGCAAGGAAAGCGAAGAGTGGGCTTCATTTGAAATTGCTTCGCCGATTCTTTGGTCTCCAGAAAATCCAAAACTATACAAAATCATTACAACCGTTTTCGTGGACGGCAAAATGGTTGACCGCAAAGAAACCGAGTTCGGCATCCGCACCGTTGGCTTTGATAAGGACAAAGGCTTTTTGCTGAACGGCAAACCTTACGAACTTTACGGCACCTGCAATCACCAAGACCACGCCGGCGTTGGCGCGGCTATCCCGGATGCACTTCAATATTTCCGCATAGCCAAGTTGAAGGAATTCGGCTGCAACGCCTATCGCACCTCGCACAATCCGCCCACGCCGGAATTACTCGATGCTTGCGACCATCTCGGCATGATTGTCATGGATGAAAGCCGGCTGCTCGGCAGCGATTCAGAAAATCTCGCCAAGTGGGAAGACCAGATACGCCGCGACCGCAACCACGCCTGCGTCGGCATCTGGAGCGTGGCGAATGAGGAATTTTCCGTTCAGTCCACGCCGCAGGCCGGCAACGTTGCGCGCACGATGCAGAACCTCGTGAAGTCGCTCGATCCGACGCGCCCGGTGACTTACGCCGCGCCGCAGGGCGACACGTTTGACGGCATCAACGGCGTCATCGAAGTGCGCGGCTGGAATTATCATCCCGGCGGCGACATGGACAAATATCACGCCGAGCATCCCGACCAGCCGAACGTCGGCACGGAACAGGCCAGCACGGTCTGCACGCGCGGCATCTATGCCGACGACAAGGAGCGCGGCTATGTCAGCGCCTACGATATGCGCGGCACGCAGACGGCGGAGCGTTGGTGGAGTTATTTTGCGGACCGTCCGTGGTTGAGCGGCGGCTTCATCTGGACGGGCTTTGATTATCGCGGCGAACCGACGCCGTATTCGTGGCCGTGCATCAGCTCGCATTTTGGCGTGCTCGATACCTGTGGTTTTCCGAAGGACAATTTCTATTACTATCAGGCGTGGTGGACGACGAACATTGTTTTGCATTTGTTGCCGCATTGGAATTGGGCCGGCAAGGAGGGGCAGGAAATCCGCGTGGACGCGTTGAGCAACTGCGAGGAAGTGGAATTGTTTTTGAACGGCCAATCGCTCGGCAAGCAGCCGATGAAGCGTAATTCCAAGCTGTCCTGGCAGGTGAAATATGCGCCGGGCACCTTGAGCGCCAAAGGCTACAACGGCGGCAAGCTGGTCGCGGAACAGAAAGTGGAAACCACCGGCGCACCGGCGGCGGTGCAGCTCGCGCCGAACCGCAGCACCATCAACGCCGACGGCGAGGATGTGGGCGTCTTCACCGTTGCCATCGCGGATGCGCAGGGCCGCGTGGTGCCGACGGCGGGAAACAAAATCAGTTTCACCCTTGAAGGCGCGGGCAAAATTATCGGTGTCGGCAACGGTGACCCGAGCTGTCATGAGCCGGACACGTTCATCGCGCAACCGGGGCTAAAGGCGTTGCCGGTAAACGCTTGGCGCTGGAAACTCGCCAAGCTGCAACCCAAAGGCGCGCTCATTCCGGAATACGCAGAAGACTTTGATGATTCGGCGTGGAACCAAATCAAATCCAAGACCGGCGATAATGACGGCATGGTTTTGCAGGAAGGCGAGATGGCGGTCTTTCGCGCGCACATCAATCTCACCGAGGCCGACCTGGCAAATGTTGGCGTGCAGGTCCGCTTCGCGAGCATAGATGATCATGGCTATATTTTTGTGAACAATCAACACGTTGGCGATTCGAGCGACTGGTCAGCGCAACCGGTTTATGACATTAAGAAAGCCCTGCATGTGGGCGACAACGTCATCGCCGTCGGCGTGCGGAATGATTCCGGCACAGGCGGCCTGAATCCTGATGTGAACGTGGAACTCATCGGCAAACCCATCTCTGTTGGCTGGTCCCGCAGTGCATTTAACGGGCTCGCGCAAGTCATCGTGCAGTCTACGAAGGACACCGGCGAAATTAAGCTGACTGCGAGCGCGGATGGCTTGCAAGCCGCCACGACCACCATCACCACGCAGCCAAGCGCCGGTCGGCCGAGCGTGCCCTGAAATAAATTTGAACTTGTTTGCGGGACGGTGCTGGCGAAAATCTGTGGATGCCAACACTGTCCCGCAATTTTTTTGCCGCGCTCGCGGCGTTATCCCTCCTTCAATCCAGCCACGCAACTGAAACTCCTTTGCCTCTGGCGCTTTGGTATCAGCAGCCGGCGGAAAAATGGACCGAGGCATTGCCTATCGGCAACGGCCGACTGGGGGCGATGGTTTTCGGTGGCGTTGAACGCGAACATCTGCAGCTCAACGAAGGCACGCTTTGGGCTGGCGGGCCTTATGACCCGAATAATACGAACGCGCTCGCCGCGTTGCCCGAGGTGCGTCGGCTCATCTTCGCCGGCAAATATGATGAGGCAGCAAAACTGGTCGGCGATAAAATGATGGCCGTGCCGTTGCGGCAGTTACCTTACCAAACAATGGGAGACTTGTTTCTGGATTTTGGGACCAATGCCACGCCGGAAAATTATCGCCGCGACCTTGACCTTGACGCGGCGGTGGCTTCCATGAGCTACACGGCAAAAGGCGTCCATTTCAAACGCGAAATATTTTCCAGCGCGGTGGATCAAATCATCGTTGTGCGGCTGACTGCCGACCAGCCAGGACGAATTTCGTTCACGGCGGGAATGACTACGCCGCAAAAAACCGCGGTGACGACGGACGGCACAAATACGCTTGTCATGAATGGCGTGAACGGCGACGCGCGCGGCATTAAGGGGGCTCTCAAATTTCAGGCCCGCGTAAAAGTTTTGGCGCAAGGCGGCAGCGTGACTGCTGGCAAAAATCTGGTTTCCGTCGCCAATGCCGATTCCGTCACGTTGCTCATCGCTGCCGCGACGAGTTATAAAAATTATCACGATGTCAGTGGCAAGCCTGCACCCATTGTGAAAAAGCAACTCGCCGCCGCCAGCAAAAAGCCGTTCGCTGATTTACTCGCCGGACACATTGCCGACTATCAAAAATTGTTCCGCCGCGTCGAGCTGAACCTTGGTGAAACGGACGCGGCAAAATTACCGACCGACACGCGGATCGCACATTTCGCCGAGGGCAACGATCCGCAACTCGCCACGCTGTATTACCAGTTCGGGCGTTATCTGTTGATCAGCTGCTCGCGTCCTGGCGGGCAGCCCGCGACACTTCAAGGCTTGTGGAATAATTCCATGACGCCGCCGTGGGACAGCAAATACACCATCAACATCAATACCGAGATGAATTACTGGCCCGCCGAGCCGGGCAACCTCGACGAATGTGTCGAACCGCTCACGCAGATGGTTTTGGAAATGGCCGAAACCGGCACGCGCACGGCGAAAGTGATGTATGACGCACACGGCTGGGTGGTGCATCACAACACGGACCTTTGGCGTGCGACCGCGCCGATTGACATGCCGTATTCCGGGATGTGGCCGATGGGCGGCGCATGGCTGCTGCAAAATTTGTGGGAGCATTATCTTTTCACCGAAGACCAAGATTATTTGAAGAAAATTTATCCGGCTATGAAAGGCTCGGCGCAATTTTTTCTCGATACGTTGGTCGAGGAACCGACGCATCACTGGCTCGTGACCTGTCCGTCGCTCTCACCGGAAAATCACAATCCAGCTTCGGTCAAGACCAGCCTTTGCGCGGGACCGACGATGGACATGGAAATTCTCCGCGACCTGTTTGCCAATTGCATCCGCGCGTCGGAAATTCTGGGCACGGACAAAAAATTCGCCGCGCAGCTCGCCGTGACCCGCGCGCGGCTTGCGCCATTGCAGATCGGTTCGGCGGGCCAGCTTCAGGAATGGTTGCAGGATTTGGACATGCAGTCGCACGAGCTGCACCACCGTCATGTTTCGCATCTTTACGGACTTTATCCCAGCGCGCAGATTGACGTGAACACGACGCCCGAACTCGCTGCCGCCGTGAAAAAATCCTTGGAGGTTCGCGGCGATCAAGCGACCGGCTGGGGCACCGCCTGGCGCATTAACCTCTGGGCGCGGCTGCATGATGGCGACCACGCGTTTGGCATCCTGCAATATCTCATCAGTCCGAAATGCACCTATCCTGATTTGTTCGACTCCTGCCCGCCGTTCCAGATTGATGGCAATTTTGGCGGTGCCGCCGGCATTGCGGAAATGCTGTTACAAAGCCAGAACGGCGAAATCCAACTGCTGCCCGCATTGCCGAAAGTCTGGCCGACGGGCAGCGTGAAAGGCCTGCGTGCGCGCGGCGGCTTCGAGGTGGACATGGCGTGGCGGGACGGAAAATTAACTGTGACTTCGGTGCGTTCGTTGCTAGGGAATCCCTGCCACGTGCGGTATGGCCCCGCGCTCAAAAATTTCCAAGCCAAAAAAGGCCAGGAAATTTTGTGGGACGGCAAGGCTGATTCCGAGGTGAAACTGATTGACCGGAATTTTTGATTTCTAAAATTTTCAAAATAGAAAGCCGCCCGAATTAAATCTCCGGGCGGCTTTCATTTGCCTATTAAAACTCAGTTTGTATCCAGCGCGTCGTATTCGCACGCGGCGTATTTTTCCAGCAGGCTGTCGTAAACGTGCGCGGCTTTTTTGTCCGGCTTGACTTCGCTGCCGGGCACGGGCTTCGAGAAGGCGGCGACTAGCTTGTCCCATTTTGGATTTTTGTTTGCCGCCGACAGCCAGCCGTGTGCGGCCTGCAGCGCGGCACCCAGCGCGGCGCTTTTGGAAACTTCAATCCGCAGCACGCGGCAGTTCATCACGTCGGCAATGACCTGCAACAACGCGCGGTCGCTGGCCGCGCCGCCGGTGGCGAAAATTTCCTCCGGCGCGACGCCCATCCATTGCGAATGCAGCCGCATGGACAGCGCCTGTGCTTCAAAAATCGCGCGGCAGTTGGCGGCGACATTTTTCTCGTCGAGGTCAAAGCGGCGAGGGCCGGGCTTGTTCACGCGCGGGACGATTTCCGCCTCGAACCATGGCAGCAGGAGGCCGCCGTTGTTGCCGGCCGGCGTGCTGGCGACAAGTTCGCCGAATTTCTTCCAGTCGGCAATCTTGTAAAGCTCGCGGACTTTTTCGCGCGCGAGCGAGCCGTTTTTGAAACAAATCAGCGTCATGTAGCCGCCGGTGGGCGAACCGAATACGTGGCCTTCGCCGTGTTCGTCCGTCTGGCATTGCGCCATGGTGCCGAAAAAGGTGTCGCTGGTGCCGAGGCTGATGGCGACCTGGCCGGGCTTGACGAGGCCAAGGCCGATGACGCTCGCCGGATTGTCGCCGGTCCAGACGGTGGCGAGGGCTTCGGGGTTCAAGCCGTATTTTTGAACAAAATAGGAACTGACCGGCCCGATGACCTTGCCGGAGGCGGCGAGTGCGGGCAGCTTTTTGATTAGGCTGGGCGCGGTGGCTTTGAGCGCGTCATGGTTCCAATTGTGCTTGCGGATATCCATGAGGTTTGTCCCGGCACCGTCGCCAAAATCAATCGGCGCAATCTTGCCGGCGAGCAGCGAAGCCATGAACGAGCTGACGAGCGCGATACTGGCAGTCTTCTCGTAGGCTTTCGGTTCGGTCTTGTAAAACTTGCGGATCTGCGGGCCGGTGAAGCGCTCAAAGGTGTCCGAGCCGGTGCGGGAAGCGGTGAACTTGATGCCGCCCAGTTTCTTGCGAATCTCGGCGCATTCCTTGGTCGTGGACGAATCCATCCAGATGGGCGAAGTTTTGCGGGCCAGCACACCATCGAGATTTTCAACGAGCGACTTTTTCGGATCCAACGCGGCGAGCGCGGCAGTGACCTTCTCGGTGAGATAAACGGAGCCGTGCTGCTGGCCGCTGCCGCTGATGGCGAGAATGTTCTTCAGCGCAACTTTGTCGCGCTTCATCTCCGCGAAGAGCAGGTCGAGGGCGGCGGCCCAGAGCAGGGGGCTGCTGTGCTTCACCAGCGGGTCACGGCCGGGCAGCACGCCGTGCTTGGTTTTGAACTGCGGCAGGGCCGCATCAAAATTGAGTGACTTTTCGTAGATGACCTTGCCGGCGTCGAGGTCAATCACGACCGCGCTCAAGCTTTGCGTGCTGGAATCTAATCCGAGAAATAATTTAGCCATGTGATTTCGAGGTTTTCGTCTGCCTCTGATTCAGGAATAATAACGCATCAAATCCAAATGAAAAGCCTGCTTTACGCCTCTTTTGCGCTCCTCACCCTCCGGCTGGCGGGGGCCGCGTCCATCGATCGCCCCGCCCTGGTGGCGCGGCATGACGTGGTGCTGACGAATTTCGATGCCGCCAATCCGCTCTCGGTCGGCAACGGGCAGTTCGCATTCACGGTGGATGCGACGGGCTTGCAGACGTTCCCCGAGGCGTTCGCGAAGACCACGCCGCTGGGGACATTGGCCGATTGGGGCTGGCACACGGACCCGAATCCCAACGGCTGGGACATTGACACCTTTCCCTTCAAGGCATTCGCCGACCGCAATGGCCGCCAGGTGCCTTACGCCGATGCGCCGCACAACCAGCAGACCGCCGAGACCAAGTGGCTGCGCGCGAATCCGCACCGGCTGCATCTGGGGCAAATCGGCTTGGTGCTGCGGCACGCGGACGGCACGCTGGCGAAAACCAATGACCTGACACAGATAGCGCAGAGGCTGGATTTGTGGAACGGTGAAATCACCAGCCGCTTTCAATTGGACGGCGAACCGGTCGCGGTGACGACGCTGTGCAATCCCACGAGCGACGCCATTGCGGTCCGGATAAAATCCCCGCTGCTCGCGGGCCGCCGGTTGGCGCTGCAGATCCGTTTCCCTTACGGCACGGGCGACATCACCACCGCCGACTGGGAGCATCCGGACGCGCACATCACCACGCTGGCGCAGCGCCGTCCGAATGCCGCGCATTTCGGACGACGGCTGGATCGCGACGCGTATGTCGCGGACGCCGCGTGGTCGGCGGGCGCGACGCTCACGAACCCGGCGCCGCACACGTTTGAAATTTTGCCGGACGGCCGCGCGGGCGAACTCGAATTCACCTGCGCCTTCGCGCCGCAGACGAATGCGCCGCCAGCAGACTTCGCCGCGACCGAGGCCGCGACGCGCGCGCACTGGAATCAATTCTGGCAGACGGGCGGCGCGATTGATTTGTCCGGCAGCACCGACCTGCGCTGGTTTGAATTGGAGCGGCGAATCGTCTTGTCCCAATACCTCACGGCCATCCAGAGCGCCGCGAGCCACCCGCCGGCGGAGACCGGGCTGACCTACAACAGCTGGGAGGGAAAATTTCACTTGGAAATGCACTGGTGGCATGAGACGCATTTCGCCTTGTGGAACCGGCTGGCGCTGCTGGAAAAGTCCTTGGGCTATTACCAGCAAATCCTGCCGCGCGCGGAAGGCACGGCGAAAAAGCAGGGCTATGCCGGCGCGCGCTGGCCGAAGATGACCAGCCCCAGCGGCGCGGAATCGCCTTCGCCGGTCGGACCGTTCCTGGTGTGGGAGGAGCCGCATCCGATTTTTTACGCGGAGCTGTGCTGGCGCGGGCACGGGGATCGCGCGACGCTGGAGCGGTATCGCGACATCGTGTTCGCGACGGCGGCGTTCATGGCGAGTTACGCGACGTGGGATGAGGCAACGCACCGTTACGTGCTTGGCCCGGTGCTGCAATGCGCGCAGGAAATCTTTCCCAAGGACCACACGTATAATCCGACTTTCGAGCTGACCTACTGGCGTTGGGCCTTGGAGACGGCGCAGCAATGGCGCACGCGGCTCGGGCTGCCGCGCGAGCCGAAGTGGGACGCGGTTTTGCACGGCCTCGCCAAACCCACCGTGGCCGATGGCAAATATCTTTTCGCCGAGACCACGCCGGATTGCTACACCAATCCCAAATGGAATGCCGACCATCCCGCCGTGCTGGGAGCGCTCAGTTTCGTGCCCGGGCCGGAGATTGAGGCGGCGACGATGCGAAATACCTTGGACTGGATTTGGACGAATTGGAACTGGCCCGACACCTGGGGTTGGGATTATCCCCTGATGGCGATGACCGCGGCACGGGTCGGCGAGCCGGCGCACGCGGTGGATGCGTTGCTGCTCGACACGCCGAAGAACCACTACGGCGCGAACGGTCACGTCTATCAGCGCCCGGGATTAAGCATCTATCTGCCGGCGAACGGCGGGTTGCTTTACGCGGTCGCCTTGATGGCGGCGGGCTGGGACGGTGCACCGACAAACCACGCGCCGGGCTTTCCGCCGGATGGCCGCTGGCAGGTCCGATGGGAGAACCTTTCGCCCGCACCGTGAACCCAAACCACGGCCAAACTTTTCCGCCGCCGGTGAGAAAGCGTTTTGCCGGCGGGCAAAGCGAATCCCCTCATCACCCCCGGAGCATCCAGCGGGGTGCCCAATATGATACACGGCAGCACTACGGCAGCATTACGGCAGGACGACGGCAGCACCAAAGCTGAAGCAGCCCTCCTGCCCAAACCGGCCACTGCCATTTCTCGGACTTTTTTCCGGCCCGTCGCGGGCCCGGCGCGCGGCGCGCGGGGGCGCGGCTTAGACCTGTCTTTTTGGCGGCAAAGCGATAAGGTTTGGGCATGAACGATTTGACCATTGGACTGCTCGGCGCGCTGCTGGCCACGAACCAGCCGCTGGCCGTCAGCAATGTCATCCATGAGCAGACCGGCGCGGTCGTCCAGATGGCCGCGACGCCGGTGGAGCGCGAGCTGCGCGAGGTGATGATGGCCGACGACGACGCGCAGGATGAGGTGCAGGCGTGGATCCGGGATTTCAATTCCCAGTCGCACACGAACCAGACCGCCGAGGGCAACGCTTTGAACGAGCGCATCCGCACGCGGTTCGACAAGGTGCGGTTCGCGTATGATACCTTCCTCGGCCACCACCCGGACAGCGCGCACGGCTACCTGGCCTACGGCAGTTTCCTCAACGAGATTGGCGATGAGGACAAGGCGGTGGACCAGTATGAAAAGTCGCGCGAGCTGGACCCGAAGAATCCCGCCGTGTGGAACAACCTCGCCAACTACTACGGCGAGCACAGCCCGGTGACCAAGGCGTTTGCGTATTACGCGCAGGCCATCAACCTCAAGCCGGACGAGCCGGTCTATTACCAGAATTTCGCGACGACGGTGTATCTCTTCCGCAAGGATGCGCGGGAATATTTCAACCTCACAGAACCCCAGGTCTTCGACAAGGCGCTGGGGCTTTACCGGCAGGCCATGGCGCTTGCGCCGGACAATTTCGTGCTGGCGACGGATTTTGCCGAGAGCTACTACGGCATCCGGCCGCTGCGCACAAACGACGCGCTCGCGGCGTGGACCAATGCGCTGCACATCGCGCACACGGACGCCGAGCGGCAGGGCGTGTTCATCCACCTCGCGCGCGTGAAGATTGGCGCGGGGATGTTTGACGAAGCGCGGGCGCAGCTCGAAGCCGTGACGAATGACGCGTATGCCGATTTGAAAAACCGGCTCATCCGCTCGCTGGCCGACCACGAGCATCCGCCGGCCGCAGTGCCAACCAATCTCGTGCCGACGCCGCCCGCAGTGCCGCCACCCGCGGCGATGAGCACGAACACGGTGGACTTGTCCCCGAACCTGCTGCTCGCCCCGCGCGGCTTGCACGCGCAATAAGCGGCGGCATTTTAAGACTCGTAAACCGCAAATCGTAAACCCTATATTTTCCCCATGAGCTTTTACGACAAGTTGAAGTTTGACGCGCAGGGATTGATTCCCGCGATCATCCAGGAACAAAAGACCGGCCGCGTGGTGATGATGGCGTGGATGAACCGCGCCTCGCTCGAAAGCACCGTGGCCACGGGCAAGACGCATTTCTGGAGCCGCTCCCGCCAGAAGTTTTGGATGAAGGGCGAGGAGAGCGGCAACACCCAAACGGTGAAAGACATCGCGTTCGATTGCGACGGCGACTGCCTGCTCATCCAGGTGGAACAGGCCGGCCCGGCGTGCCACGAGGGTTACCAGTCGTGCTTCTTCCGCTCCATCGAAGGCCAGGGCGAGACCTTCAAGACCACCGAGCCGCAGCTCAAGACGCCGGAAGAACTTTACGGCAAAAAGAAGTGACGCCGCGGGGGTGGCGCCGCCCGCTTTGACTTACGGCGGGAGTGTGCGATAGAAGGATATATGGCGCGACTCCAGCCTAATCCTGCCATTCAGAGCTTGCGCGGCCAGACAATCATCAACGAGGCCATGGATTATTCCAAGCGCCCGCGCAACGCCAATCAGGAAGCGTCGAGCCGCCGGTTTGCGCAGGCGCAGGTTTATTACTCCCAGGTGAAGGCCGACCCCGCAAAATATGCCCGCTATGTCCGGCGGGCCAAGCGGCTGAACCTGACCCCGCGCGGCCTCATCATTCGCGAATACATGAAAAGCGGACAGGGTTGAGCGCCGCCACGCCGCCGCCCGGGCCGCCAAGGTGACGGGCCACCAAGATGGAATTTTATTCTTGGCGTGCGCGGCGTCTTGGCGGTTAATGTGCAGGCATGGCCACCCTCGTCTTCGATATTGAAACCTCCGCGCAACCGCTCGACAACTTCGACGCGGCGCAGCAGGAATACCTCTTCCGCGAAACCGAAAAGCTCGACGACGCCCTCGCCAAGCAGGCCAAGAAGGAGGAGATCACGCGGTTCATGAGCCTGTGGCCGTTCACCTCGCAGGTCGTGTGCATCGCCATGCTCAACGCCGAGACCGGCCGCGGCCAGTCCATCTTCATCGCCGAGGATTACGAAGACGCGGACGAGGCGGGGCCGGTGGAGTTCGTGCCCGTGGCGGACGAGACGGAGTTGCTCACGGCATTCTGGGACGTGGCGAAGCATTATGACAACGTTGTCACCTTCAACGGTCGCGGGTTCGACGTGCCGTTCATCTACCTGCGTTCGGCGCTGCTCAATGTGCCCATCACGAAGAAGAACTGGCTCGGCTACCGTTACGCCACCGAACCGCACTGCGACTTGGCGGAGCAATTCACCTTTTACAGCGTGAGCGGACGCGACGGCGCGGCGCGGCGGTTCAATCTGGATTTCTACTGCAAAGCGTTTGGCATCGAATCGCCCAAGAGCGCGGGCGTGACCGGCATGGACGTGAAAGACCTGATGGAAGCGGGCAAATTCAAAGAGATCGCCGAATACTGCCTACGCGACGTGCGGGCGACGGTGGACCTTTACAAAATCTGGAAGGAGCGGCTGGCGGGGATTAAGTGAAATGAAGACCTGCGACAAAGGATTTACCCTTACCGAATTGCTGGTGGTCATTGCAATTATTGCCCTGCTGGCCGCGTTGTTGTTGCCGACTTTATCCAGTGCCAAGGCACACGCGCAACGAACGGTGTGTATGAATAATCTGAAACAAATTGGCTTGGCGGTCTTGATTTATAGCGACGATGCCGATGACAAGACGCCACAGTTGGCAGGTATCAATACCAATCGAGTATTAAGCGTCGCTGGCTACAAACGGCTGATTCAAAATTATGTCGGTCTTAATGCCGCTTCATCATCCAAAGCCAAGTTGTTTGCCTGTCCGGCCGACAGTTTTTTTTACACTTTTAGCAATGGTTTTATGGTGCCCGTCAACGAACCGCAACACAATCAGAGTAGGTTGGATTACTCTAGCTATCTATTTAATGGATGTAATTTGAACACAGCAAATAGCAGCAATTTATTGAACCGATGGGGAGTTGATATCAGTCGTTACGGAGTTGGCGGGTATTCCATCAGTTCGATAAAACATCCAAGCAAAACCATTTTACTGACTGAAGCGCCTGCATTCCACCCGTATTCATGGCATCAGCCAAAGCGGCCTTTCTGTTCGGACAATGAACAGTTCAATGATGCGATGGATATGGTCAACTTTGTAGATGGGCACACCAGTTACCTCAAGATATTTTGGGCCCGTGGTAACACGCTAGGTCTTATTTTGGGTGCCTGTTTTCAAAATCCTCCGGCTAGCTATAACTATCAATGGAGCCCAGATTAAATGAAGCAACAACTCATTTGTTTCGCCCTGAAAGAAGAATCCGCGCCGTATCACAAAATCGCGGCCCGGCATCCCGGCGTGGTCACGCTCCTCGTTGGCACCAGAACGCTGACGGTGCGGCTGGCCGTCATGCTGCTGCTGGTGCTGGGCTGGAGCCGGGTGCCGGCTGCCACCGGATTTTCTGTGAACGGCAACACCGCGCAGACGGGCTATGTCATCGGCCAGGGCGTGTGCTGCGGTGGTGACTGGGTGGCGGCCAGCGGGACGTTTGCCGGCGCGTATGCCAAGAATCCCGGGAACACCTATTATCCGGAGCTTGTGCTCATCAGCAGCAACACCTTCATCACCAGTCCCGGCAGCCAGCCCTACGTCACCAACACGGGCGCCTTCACCGGTTCGGACAGCAATACCTACACGAATTACACCTATTACCAGAGTCTGTGTTATTTCTCCGCCGGCGGTCTGACCAATTATGGCTGGCTGAATTATTCCAATGTGAACACGGCGCCGGGCAACTCCACTTTCCTGAACGCGTATGACGGGCAGATTGGCACCGCGCCGGGCGTGACGGGCAATTTCAACCGCAATTATTACTGGGGCAACGGCGCTTATATCAACGACGCGAACGTGAAGTATTGGGGCGGCCCGGTCAACGTGCTGAACGGCGCGACGAACAACCCCAACGCCATGATCACCGCCGTGGTGAACGGCACCAATCAGGTCAATGTCGCCGGGCTGAATGTCTGGGCCTGGTATGGCGACAGCACCATGACCGCGATTACCGAGGCGAATTACGGGACGATTGCGGGGAGCTACACCGGCAGTTACAACGGCACGGCCGCCGGCATTTATAGTTTCACGGATTACGGCGGCATGAACATCACCAATGCCGCGTCCGGCGTCGTCACCGCCAAGGCGCCGTATTATGCGGATGGCATCTATGCCTGGTGCCAGTATGGCAACTTGAACCTCGTCCAGAACGGGCTGGTCACCGGCACGGCGACCGGCGGACAGAACGGCAACACTGCGGGCATCGGCGATGCGGTCGGGATGGACCTGTTCACCTACAGCACCACCAACACCGCCAGCATCAATTTGCTGAACACGGGCACCGTCACCGCCAATGCCACCGCCTACACGAACCTTTTTTCAGTGGCGGTTTTTTGCTGGGCGGAGGGCGGCAGTTTCACCTTCACCAACACCGGCACGTTGACCGCCACCGGCCACTGCACCATGACTCCGTTCAGCAGCAGCGTGAATACGTTCTACGGCGGCAGTTCGCGCGGCCCGGTCACGCTCTACAATTCCGGCACGGTCATCGGCAACGCCGATACCAACGGCGGCGGCGGTTGGGCCTACGGCACCGAGAACGACAACGGTGATTCCATCTCCGTCGTCAACAGCGGAACGCTTTACCACAACACCGGCCTGGGGTTGTTCATCTATGGGGTCGGTCCCAGCAGCAACGGCGTGGCGACCGTGACCAATACTTCCAGCGGCAGCATCTACGGCGGCCTCGAAGGCATTGCGGCCGAGCATTACTACGGCCAGTTGACGATCTATGACTCCGGCACGGTCATGGCCGGCACGTCCAACAACAACGCGATGAACCTCGGGGCTCCCAGTGCCGTCGTCACCGTGCGCTTGTATGGCCTGCCGAAGATCGTCGGCTCGATGAACGGCCATGGCCGCACCAATGTGCTGGATTTCCACCTCGTCGGCACACTTCAGAAAGTCAATGGAGGCAATCCCACGCAGAGCACCAATCTCGCGGCCTATAATTTTGGTCTCACCGGCAGCCAAAGCATCGTCGTCTCCGGGCAGACCTACAAGTGGTCGGGCTTTAATGTCACCGGCTCCGTGACGCCGCCACCGGTGCTGGCGGCCAACGTCGTGGCCAGCGGCACCAACGCCCAGCTAAGCTGGTCCACGAACTACACCGGCTGGACCTTGCAAGTTCAAACCAATTCCCTCACGGCCGGTCTGGGCACCAACTGGCAGGATGTCGCCGGTTCCAGCAGCACCAACCAGGTGAACCTGACGCTGCCGCCCCCCGGCAAAGGCGCCTTCTATCGGCTAAAACTGCCCTGACGACGAAGCCGCGCCATCATGGAACTTTACCAAATTTGGAAGGAATGACTGGCGGGGATAAAGTCATATGAAAACAAGATTAACAATCGCGCTACTAGCTTTGGATTGCGGAATAATTTTATTTGCGAATCCAATTTTCGCGATGGATTCGGTGACAAATTTGGTTGAGCAGGTAAAAGCCAAACCATTCCAAGTAACAATTACACCAACGAAGAAGGCATTTCACACAAACGAGCCAATATGTATTTATACTAAAGTTGAAAATGTGACCGAAACCAATCAAACCGTTGTATTGTGGAGTTGCAGTTGGTGGGAGCAGTTTCGATCAACAAGCTTACAAATCAAATTATGGCCAGGGTATCATTGCACGGCGAATGCACCTCTGTCCGTTGAGATACCCGCTGGCAAATCATGGGAGAAAGAATTGAAATTGTGGGTGTCAGAACCAGTTCTCACAAATACAGTTTCGTTTCAGATTAAATTTGTCCCACTAGATTATGTTCAACCCCGATTTGAAGATGGTCATTTTACTCCGCTGGTATTGAACGACAGTAAAATTTCATTTTTGAGTAATGAAGCAACAATTGATTTGATTTCAAATTAGGTAAAACTGCGCAATCCTCAGCAATGTCCATCTCCTGCTTCGCTCGGAAAGCCGCCACGCTATCTCGAAACATCACGGGTTAAAAGCGCCAGGGGACTGGCGCACTCCCAGACGCTCCGCGTTCCCCGGGCGTTGGATTCCGCGCGCCAGCGTCTTGGACTGCAGCGGCCCTCCGCCGCTATGGCCACGGCTCGGGTAGGAGCCTTCCACTCCTGCGCGTCAGCCTGGGCTTCAACTGACCGGGCAGGGATGACGGGAGCACCCGCCGTTCAGGTTTCCCCATGTTGAAAAAAGCCGGCGGCGTCGGTGGTAAGAGGATTGCCGCCCGCTCTGGAGGCTGTCACACTAGCCGGGTTCAGCCATGTCCACCCTCATCTGCTTCGCGCTGAAGGAAGAAGCCGCGCCGTTTCACAAAATCGCGGCCCGGCATCCCGGCGTCGTCACGCTCCTCGTCGGCATCGGCCGCGCGAACGCGGAGCAGACCGTGCGCCGCTATCTCGCGGCGAACACGCCGACGCTGGTATTGACCTGCGGCTTCGCCGGCGGCCTGAACCCGGATTTAAAATTGGGCGACGTGGTATTCGACTTGGCTTTTTCCCAACTTCCAGCTGCCAGCTGCCAGCTCCCGGCGAAGCTGCTTGCCGCCGGCGCCCAGCGCGTGAACTTCGCCTGCACCGACCACATCGCGATCACCGCGATGGACAAATGGAAGTTGTGCCTCGATACCGGCGCGGACGCGGTGGAGATGGAATCGGCAGCCATCCACGCGGTGTGCGCGCAAAAGAAAATTCCCTGCGTGACGGTGCGCGTGATTTCGGACACGGCGCACGAGGATTTGCCGCTGGATTTCAACGCGCTGGCCAAAGCTGATAAGAGCATTGATTTCGGCAAGCTGGCGTGGGCCATCACCAAGTCGCCGCAAAAGATTCCGCAATTGCTGGCGTTCGGGAAGAAGACGAAGTTCGCCGCCGAACGGCTCGCGGAGGTGCTGGGGAAGATTATTTCGGCGTGACGGCCGCCGGGGCCGCCGCCGGGACGACGGGTTTTTCCTTCGCGTGTTCGCTGTAGCTGATAAAGCCCGCGCCGATGACAATGAACGCCACGCCAACCCAGCGCACCGGCGAGACGTGTTCGTTCAGGAACCACATCGCGGAAAACGTCGCGAAGACAAAGCTCAAGCCGGTCAGCGGCCAGAGAAAACTCACGTCGCTCTCGGCCATGAGCACAAGCAGGCCGATGAAAAAGATCGCCTCAAAGAAAATCCCCAGCCAGATGGTCTGGCTGGTCAGGCCGGATTTTACCACGCGCAAGATCTCGCTCGCGGTGTAGCTCTGCACATCGCCGATTTGCATGATGCCTTTCTTGAGCAGCACGACGCCGGCGGATTCACACAGGAGGCCGGTGAACAAAATGGAAAGCAGTTTTATCATGTCACAAATCTTGGTAGCGAATCAGCCGGATGCCAAGCTCCGAAACCAGCGCCTTGACGCGCGGGCTGACGAGCGCGGCGAGTTCCGCCGGCGCCGCATCCAGCGACGGATGCGAGTAAACTTCGGAATCACCGGCGGGCAATTCGGGCAGCAGCTTTAAAAGATAGGCCTCATCCACGCGCGCGTCTTGCAGCAGGCCAAAAGTAATCTGCGCGTGCTTGATGCCGCGCTGGCGGAGCAGGGGGCGCGCGCGGCGGGAAAGCCCTTCGTAAATCGCGGCGTGCGACGCGCGGTAAAACCAGCGCCCGCGCGCCATCCGCCGGCTGCGGGAGAAACAATCGCGCGTCAGGCGCAAATGCGTGAGGCCAAGTTGCGCCGCGTCGGCCATGAGGATTTCAAGGATAACCGGATGCAAATGGAGATGCAGGTGACCGTTGACGTGGTCGAGCGGCAGACCGGTCGCACGGAACTTGGCGAACTGCGCGTGGATTTCCGCGCGCAGCTGCGCGCGCAGATCGTCGTCGAAAAAGTATTTCAGGCCGGCCCCGACGGGCGAGTTGCTGAACTCTCCGTGCGCATTGACGAGTCCGGGGATTTGCGCCGGCGACAACGTGGCGTGGCCCCGCAGCAGCGTGAGATGCAAACCGACGCCGAGCCGGGGATTTTCTTTCGCGAGCCGGACCGCCTCGGCGAAGCCGGGTTCGTTCACCATCAAACTAGCCGAGGTCAGAATGCCCTCGCGGTGCGCGCGGACGACGGCGACATTCACGGCGGCGGAAAGACCGAAGTCGTCGGCGTTGACGATGAGCCGGCGCGGTTCAGAACTGGCCATAGCTGGGCGACGTCGAGCCGGCCGCATGGCGCAGCCACGACTTGAAAATGAGCGCAAGCTTGTGCGGCTTGGACAATTTCAGCGGCTGCGGGCCGAAGACATTGAACCGGCCGCGCTCGAGCTTTTGCAGCAGTTGCCAATAGACCGACCCCATCAGCTCGGCGGCGACCATCGCGTGGCGGTCTTCCGGCGGCAAGGTCTTTTGCGCGAGCGCATAAAAATGCTTCGCCCGGTCGGCAAGACTGCGGGTGAGCTGAAAATAATTCTCGGAGAACGTTCCCGCCAGAATCTCGGCCTCGGTGACGTGGAAACGCCGGAGTTCGCATTGCGGCAGATAAATGCGCCCGCGCGCGGCGTCGTTTTTTACGTCGCGCAGAATGTTGGTGAGCTGCAAGGCCTGGCCGAGATAAACGGCATAGTCGCGGCAGGCGGAATTTTGGTAGCCAAAAATCTCGATGCTCAAAAGCCCGACCACCGACGCGACGCGGTAGCAGTAAAGTTCAAGCTGCTCCTGATTTTCATAGCGCAGCGTGTCGAGATCCATCTCGCAGCCCTTGATGAGTTCGTCAAAGAGCGCGAAGGGCAGTTTAAACTTTTGGATGATGGGCGCGAATTCCTGGTTGAGAATGAATTCAGGCTTTTGGTTTTCGCACGCGCGGCGAATGTCAGCGCGCCAGGCGGCGAGCTGGGTGCGGCGCTGTTCCGTGGGCACGGCATCCTCATCGGCCACATCGTCCACGGCGCGGCAAAAGGCGTAGAGCGCGGACATGGCGTCGCGTTTTTCGCGCGGGAGGAGGATGAAGGCGAGCGCGAGGTTGCTGGCGCTTTTCTTGGTGAGCGCGCGGCTGTGCTGCATGGTCACACGCCGCGCGGCGGCTGGTTGGGATTGCGCGGCGGCGGCAGACCGCCGGTCTGGGCCAGCGTGGGGTTCAGCTTCCGGTGATGCCGGCGACGTTCGCGCTTGCGGTGCTTGCCCTTGGATTTGCGGAACAGGAACAGCCAGATGATAAAGCAGGCGATGCCGATACCAATCGCCAACAGGATGGCGACAAAAACCAGCCAGTCGGACGAGGCGTTATTTTGGGGCAATGCAAATGGATTTTCCATCAGTCAGGATCGCTGGTATCGGTCTTCATGTTCAATCGTTGCATGCGATAACGCAAGGAATGACGGGTAAGCTTAAGCTGTCCGGCGGCGCGTGTCAGGCTGAAATTATGCTGCTCCAGCGCATTTTGGATCAGCTCCCGCTCGATTCGCTCCAGCGCAGCTTCGAGGGACTCGTCGGGCGCGGCGGCCGGGCCGGTCTTTTGTAACCGTGACTCAACGGCGAAATCCGGCAGGCTGGCCGGCGAGACTTCGCTGCCGGTTTCCAAAATCAAGGCGCGCTCGACGACGTTGCGCAGCTCGCGGACGTTGCCAGGCCAGCGGTGCGTAAGCAGCTTTTGCTGCGCGGCGGGCGTGAAGCCGGTGACGTTCTTTTTCAGGACGACGCGAAAGATTTTCAGGAAATGCTCCGCCAGCAGCCGCACGTCGTCCCCGCGTTCGCGCAGCGGCGGCAGGTGAAACTGCACGACGTTCAGCCGGTGAAACAAGTCCTCGCGAAACTCCCCGGCGGCGATGGCCTGCACGATGTCGCGGTTCGTCGCGGCGACGAGCCGCACATTGACGCGCAGTTCTTCCGTGCCGCCGACGCGCGTGAAGGTGCCGTCCTCGAGAAACCGCAGTAACTTCGCCTGGAGCGGCTTGCCCATGTCGGCGATTTCATCCAGAAAAATCGTGCCGCCGTCCGCCTCCTCGACGCGGCCCAGCTTCTGTTTCAGCGCGCCGGTGAATGCGCCCTTCTCGTGGCCGAACAATTCGCTTTCCAGCAAAGTCTCGGGAATCGCGGCGCAGTTGATGCGGACGTAGGTTTCATTCCGCCGCGCGCTCAAGGCGTGCAGCGCGCCGGCGACGAGTTCCTTGCCGGTGCCGCTTTCGCCCAGCACCAGCACGCGCGCGTTGGTGGCGGCGACGGTGCGGA
>CAISYZ010000143.1 GCA_903889895.1 uncultured Verrucomicrobia subdivision 3 bacterium
ACCATTTTACAGATTTTGAGCCTCACGCTCTTTGAGAAAATGCCCATTTCACAGGCGCTTGCTCAACTTCCACCCACCACACAACCGCCAGACACCGAAAACCATCAATGTTTACTGGGTTTCTAAACCGGACAGCAGTGTTAAATTTATGTGGTTCGACTGGAAATATCTCGTGTTTGTGATGCTGCCCGGCCTGCTTATTGGCCTCTGGGCGCAGATGCGTTTGCACGCTGCCTTTGGTAAATATAGTCAGGTGCCGGTGGAATCCGGCATGACCGGCGCGGAAGCCGCCCGGCGCATCCTTGACGCCGCCGGCCTGACTGACGTGCCGGTGGAGGAAGTCGAAGGCCATTTGAGCGATCATTACGACCCGACGAAGCGCGCGTTGTTTTTGTCATCGGATAATTTTCATGGCAATTCCGTCGCGGCTGTCGGCGTGGCGGCGCATGAGTCTGGCCACGCGCTGCAGCATCAGGCGGCTTACGCCATGCTCAACCTGCGAATGGCGCTGGTGCCCATCACGCAATTCGCGAGCACCATCTACGGCGGCATTTTGCTGGTCGGCTGGATTATGGGCATGATGAAAATCATGCTGCCTGTCATCATCGTCGTTTTCGCCATCATCACTTTGTTCCAGCTCATCACGCTGCCGGTGGAATACGACGCCAGCGCGCGCGCCAAGGAACAGCTTTTCCGGCTCGGCCTCGTGCGCGAGAGTGAACGCGCCGGGGTGGCGAAGGTTTTGGACGCCGCCGCGCTGACCTACGTCGCCGCGCTGGTCAGCTCGATGTTGACGCTGCTGTATTATATTTCCGCCGCGCGCGACAACCGGAGCTGATGTTATTTGCTTGCCGCCACGCCGTGAACGCTTAATTTTTGCGAACTCATGGCGACCAAGAAAATCCTACGCAAGCCCAAGCCGGTGAAACGGCAAAAGAAAGTTTCCCCGCCGGCCAAAAAAACATCGGTCGCGCCCGCTCCCACGCCCATCGCCGTGCCGGTGGATGCGCCCATCAAGTCGCCCGCCGAGGGAGACACCACCGCGTTCCTCCGCCGCGAAGTTGAGCGGCAGGATGGCGAAAGCGCCATCAAGCTTTACCTCCGCGAAATCGGCCTGGTCAAACTCCTCACGCCGCAGGAGGAGATTGAACTCGCCGCGCGCATCAAGAAGGGTGACAAGAAAGCGCGCGAGCACATGATCAAGGCCAACCTCCGTCTCGTTGTGAAAATCGCGCGCGACTACGATGGGATTGGACTGCCGCTGCTGGATTTGATTTCCGAGGGCAACATCGGTT
The DNA here is from genome assembly GCA_903889895.1 of uncultured Verrucomicrobia subdivision 3 bacterium. Classification (GTDB taxonomy): domain Bacteria; phylum Verrucomicrobiota; class Verrucomicrobiia; order Limisphaerales; family UBA11358; genus UBA11358. The sequence goes on from CAISYZ010000143.1 coordinate 1,296, forward strand.
TGATGAAAGCCGTCGAGCGTTTCGACCCGGCGAAGGGCGGCAAACTTTCGACTTACGGTTCGTGGTGGATCAAGCAGTCCATCAAACGCGCGCTGGCAAACCAGTCCAAGACTATCCGGTTGCCGGTGCATCTCGTGGACAAGATTTCCAAGATGCGCCGCATGGCGATGAAGATGCAGGAGGATCTGGGCCGCGAACCGACCGACGAGGAATTGGCCGCCGAACTGGGCACCACGGCCGCGCGCGTCGCCATGATGCGCACCGCGTCCATCCGGCCCGCGTCGCTGGATGCGCCGGTGGGCGAAGATGATTCCAATAGTTATTCTGAAATCGTCGAGGACGAGCGCGCCGTCAACCCTTACGACGAGTTGGAAGACAAGACTGTCACCGGCATGTTGCAGGACATGGTCAAGCATCTCGACAACCGCGAGGCGACGATTTTGCGCTACCGCTTTGGTCTCGACGGCGGGAATGAAAAAACTTTGGAAGAGGTTGGGGAAAAATTCGGCGTCACCCGCGAACGCGTGCGCCAGATTCAGAATCTCGCTTTGCGCAAGCTGCGTAAAATGATCGAAAAACTCGAAAAGACCAAACACAAGGAAGATTGAAACATGCCGTCCACCGTCACCGCCGCCCAGATTGCTGCCGCCATCCGTAACGTTTCGGATTTTCCCAAGCCGGGCATCCAGTTCAAAGACATCACGCCGGTGCTCGCCGATGCGCGGCTGTTTGCCGGCGCGATTGAGTTGCTCACCGCCAAATTTTCTCCCGGCAGTGTGGATGCCGTCGTGGGCATTGACGCGCGCGGTTTCATTTTTGCCGCTGCTGCTGCGACGCGGCTGAAGGCGGGCTTTGTGCCCGTGCGCAAAAAAGGCAAGCTGCCATTCACTACTATCGAGCAAGATTACGCGCTGGAATACGGGCACGCCACCGTGGCGATGCACACCGATGCGCTCAAGCCCGGCGCGCGCGTGCTGCTGATTGACGACTTGCTCGCCACAGGCGGCACGTCCGCCGCTGCCGTCGCTTTGGTGCAGAAACTTGGCGGCACGATTCTCGAAGCCAGCTTCCTCATCGAGCTTAAATTTCTGGATGGACGCAAGCAGTTGCCCGGCATTCCCGTGCGCTCACTGGTCAGCTACTGACGCGCAAGGAGTTTCCCTCCGGCGCGTTTCCACCTACACTCGCGGTCATGGACTGGCTGCTCCAAACTGACACCGAACTGTTCCGTTATTTCAACGGCGGTTTCGTCAATCCCGTGTTCGACTGGCTGATGCCCGTCTTGAGCGGTTATCACGTTCCGTGGCTTGCCGCCGTCATCATCAGCGTGCCGGTTTTACTTTGGTTTGGATCGGCGCGGCTCCGCGTTTGTCTCGCGCTGATGGTGCTGGTGGTTGCGCTCGGCGACCCGCTGGTCATCGGCACCGTCAAGGACAGCGTGCAGCGCCCGCGTCCGTTCGTCGTGCTCAAAGACGCGCGCGTCTATGTGCCACAACTCCGTCGCTTCGATACCAAGGGTATCGGCTATGTCGCGCCGCAGCTTGACGGCAATCTGCCCGCCGGCGCAAACCGCCATAGTTTTCCCTCCGCGCATTCCGCCAACTGGTTTGCGATGGCCACCGTCGCCTTCCTGTTTTACCGGCGCAGCGCGTTCTGGTTGGTGCCGCTAGCGGCGCTGGTGGCGTTCTCTCGAGTCTATAACGGTGTGCATTATCCCGGCGACATTACGGCGGGCGCCATCCTCGGTGCGGGCTACGCCGTCGCGCTGGTGGTGCTGCTGCAAATGCTGTGGAATGGACTCGGCAAAAAATATTTCCCCAAAGCCTTTGCCCGTCTGCCGAACCTCCTGCAGCCCGAAGCCAAGCCGGTGAAAAAATAAATGGCCGCCGCCGAAATCTTCCTGCCGGTCTCAGATTACGATCTGGCCGCCACGCTGGACTCCGGTCAGGTTTTTCGCTGGCGACAAAATGGCGAGTATTGGCACGGCGTCCTAGGCAGACATTGTCTGACACTCACGCAAACGGACGGCGGTATTCATGCTCGCGCCGCTGCGCGCGTGTCGGACTGGCAGTTCCTCAAGGAATTTCTCCAGGCCGACGTGGTGCTCGCGGACATCCTGAAAACTTTTCCCGACGACGAGCCAATGCGCGCCGCCGTCGCCGCCTGTCGCGGGCTACGGCTGCTGCGGCAGGAACCGTGGGAATGTCTGGCGTCGTTCATCCTTTCTTCGACGAAACAGATTGTCCAGATCCGCCAGATTGTCAGCCTGCTTTGCGAGCGGTTCGGCGAACGGCTAGCACCGCACCTAAATTTTTCAAACGGCATAGGATATTCCTTTCCTACTCCTGAAAAAATTGCCAGCACGGATGAAGCTCAATTGCGTGCGTGCAAGATGGGTTTCCGCGCGCCGAGCCTGTTGAATGCAGCGCGGCAGATTGCGGAGGGCAAGCTTGACTTGGAAAAAATCCGCGCGCTGGACTACGCCGCCGCCCGCGCCGAGCTGATGACGCTGCGCGGCGTCGGCGGGAAGATTGCCGACTGCGTGCTGCTGTTCGGCTACGGCTTCGACACGGCGTTTCCGGTGGATGTGTGGATAGAGCGTGCTTTGCAGGAACTCTATTTTCCCAAGCGCCGCGCCAGCGAGCAGCGGCTGCGGAAATTTGCCGACACGCATTTCGGTCCGCACGCCGGCTACGCGCAGCAGTATCTTTTTCATTACATGCGGATGAGATTGAAATAAGATTTTGCACAAAACTAAATGAAAATAGACACCCTGCTTTCGCCTTTGGAATTGCCCGCGCTCGCTCATCGGGATTTACGCGGCACAGTTTGCGTGGTCTTCGATATTCTTCGGGCGACCAGCACCTTTGTCACCGCCTTGCACAATGGCGCCGCTCAAATCATTCCCGTCAGCGAAATCCCCGAGGCCGTGGCGCTAAGGAAAAATAATCCCCATTTTCTGCTCGCCGGCGAACGCGACGGCGTCCGAATCCGCGCCGCGTTGTCTGGTGGTCCGGACTTTGATTTCGGCAATTCACCGCGGGAATTCCGCGCGGAAAAAGTGCGCGGTCAAACCGTTGTCAGCACCACCACGAACGGAACCCGGGCGTTGCGGGCGTGTGCCGCAGCCAAGCTGGTGTTGGCGGGATCGTTCTTGAATCTGCTAGCCACGGCGGAATACCTGGCGGCGCAAAAGCCGGCGGAAATCTTGATTGTTTGCGCCGGCACCGGGAACGACGTGGCAGACGAAGATGTGCTAGCGGCGGGAGCCTTGGCGAAATTATTGATGGCTCGTAATGTCGCTCGCCCCAGCTTGATGCCGGCAACGGAAACCGCTTTGAATCTCTGGCAAGCGGCCAAGCTGGATTTGTTTTACGCCCTGAGCCTCGCGAAAAATGGGCGGCGGCTGCTGGCGTTGCCAGACTTGCGCGACGACGTGGCGTTCTGCGCGCAGCGGGATGTATTTAATCTCGTCACGGCGATGTCGCCGGACGGAGCATTGCGGCGACTCTAGGCGGTTTTCAATTTTTCCAGCGCCGCGCCCTCGCGGTGCGCGATGGTCGCCTCCACTTTGGGGACATACAGCTGGGTTTCTGCGGGCAGATACGGGGCAATTTCTTCATAACTGGTCGTGTGATGCCGTTTCAGCAGACGTTGCACAGTGCCTTCACCGCAGTTGTAGGCCGCCACTGCCAGCCGCCAGTCGCCGAACGTGCCATGCAACTGCCGCAGATAACGGGCGGCGGCGCGGGCGGCGGGTTCAGCCTGTTTCCGCTGGTCGAACGGGAACAGGCTCAGGCCAAGATTCTTCGCGGTCGCGGGCATGAGCTGGAACATTCCGACCGCACCCGCCGGACTCCGGGCGCGCGCGGTGAAGCCGGATTCCACCTCGGCCAGCCACACGAGTTCCGTGGGCACACCTTCAGCGGCGAAAATTGCCTTCAGGTCCGGCACGAATCGTTTCGCGGACGCCGGCCACGGACGCGGCGAAACTTTCTTGATCCAGATTTTCTGCTCGGCGGCGAACGAAGGATTCACCGTGCGCGGCGGAAAATTGGTTCCCGGCGGTGGCGGGAGATTCTTGAGTTCTTCCGCCGCATCAAAATAATCCAGCCGCGCCCGCAACCACGCGGCGTATTGCTGCGTCTCATCGTGCGCGTCGAGCAAGGGCAGCACGGTGTTGGCCGCGTCCTTCAACTGCGCGACGTCCACGACGGAGTCGCCCTCAAGGTAAGTCTGAAATTTTTTCAGGAAGTCCGCCACCTTGTCGCGGTCAACGTCCTGCAATGCCTTGAGGACATTGTCGTCGAGGTTTTCCTGCGCAAACTGGGTCGCGGTATTCATGACCGCGTCCACGTCCACCTCGCCGAGATCGAAGGCGGGCGCATTGGTCTGTGCGTGCGCCAGCCCGCCGGCGACGGCGAGCGCGAAGAGCAGGGCAGGGAATCTCACGCGGTCAGGATAAAGCAAAGCTGCTGGAGTTCAAATGCGGACGAACGTCCTGTATTGCTGGCACCGGCGTGCAATTGCCGCTTGCACATAGCCTCAACCGTTTTAATCTGTCGGCATGGCTTGGTTCACAGACCGGAATTGCTTTTTGCTCGCCGTGACATTTTACGGTTTGAGCACAATTTACTCGGTTTTCCTCTGGCGCAAAGGCTTCCGGCGTGATGACTGGGCAAACTATCTTCTGCTCGCGGGCGGCGTGGCCCTGCACACTTTCGCCATGCTTAAGCGCGGACTGACGCTGCACAGCTGCCCCGTCAACAATCTTTACGAAGCGACGACGTTTCTCCTGTGGGCGCTCGGCCTCGCCTCGCTGGTGTATGCGCTACTGCCGAAATTCAAATTCATCTGCGCCTTTGCCGCGCCGGTGCTGTTCACCGTCGGCGTGTTCGCCCTTATGCCGTCGCTCGACCCGCCGCACGGGCCGAAGCCGGAATTTTCCGGCGCGCTGCGCAGCCTGCACGCGGCGACCATCCTGCAGGCCTACGGCGCGTTTGGCCTCGCGGCGGTGGCGGCGGTGATGTTTCTGGTGCAGCAACACGATTTGAAATTCCACAAGCTCCGTGCGCTGCTGTCATTTCTGCCGTCCATCCAGCGGCTCGAAGTCATCACCACGCGGCTGGTGGTGGTTGGCTTCATATTGCTGACCATCGGCCTCGTGGCCGGCTCGCAACTGCCGCGCAAGGACGGCGCGAGTTATTTTGCAGATGCTAAGGTCATCTGGTCCGCGCTCCTCTGGCTGATCTATTTGGAAATGCTCGTCGCGCACAAATTTTTCGGCCGGCCGGCGCGGCGCTTTGCCCTCGGCGTCATCGTTGCCTTCACGTTTCTGCTGCTGACCTTCGGCATCACTAATCACTTCTCCGTCCTGCACAATTAAATGAGCGTCGTCGTCATCGGTCTGAGCCATCGCTCCGCGCCCGTGGAATTGCGGGAGCGCTTCGCGTTCGTCGAAAGCCGGATTCCGGATGCGCTGCAGCAACTCCGCGACGCCGGCCTCATCACGGAAGGCGTGGTGCTTTCCACCTGCAACCGCGTTGAAATCTACGCCGCTACTGCATTCGCGCCGGACGACGCCTTTTTCGCCCGCGTGAAACAGTTTTTCATCGCGCATCACGCCTATGACGGCAAGCTGGGCGACGAGCTTTACACTTTTGCCGAGCCGCACAGCCTGCAGCATCTGTTCAAGGTCGCGGCCGGCCTGGATTCCATGGTTATCGGCGAGACGGAAATCTTCGGCCAGCTCAAGAAAGCTTACGATCTGGCGTTTTCTCACAAGCACACCGGCGCGCGGCTGAACAAGGCCTTTCAGCGCGCCTTCAATGTCGCCAAGCACATCCGCACCGCGACGAACATCCAGCGCGGTAGCGTGTCCGTGATGTCAGCCGCGGTGGAACTGGCCGAGAAAATTTTCAGCACGCTCGCCGAACACGAAGTTCTCGTCATCGGTGCCGGCGAAACCAGCGAGAAAACCGCGCGCGCTCTCCAATCCCGCGGCGTGAAAAAGATCACCGTCACGAACCGCTCGCCCGAACGCGCGCAGACCCTGGCGGTCGAGCTGGGCGCGGGCGCCGGCACGGTGCCGTTTGAGCAATGGCCGGAAGTGTTTGAGCGCATCGACATCGCCGTGAGCAGCACGGCGGCGACGTCGCACATCCTCGACCGCGCCAAGCTGGAGCCGCTAATGCGCCGGCGCCGGAACCGCCCGCTGCTGCTTATCGACATCGCCGTGCCGCGCGACATCGACCCGGCTGTGAGCGAGCTGGACAACGTCTATCTCTACAACGTGGACGACCTCAAAGCCATTGCCGACGAATACCTCAAGCTGCGCCACGAAGAGCTAGACCGATGCAACGAAATCATCGCCGGGAAAGTTGCCGCGCTGCTGGCGGCGAACAATCATTCCGCCGCCGGCGCGAGCTGAGTTTGGTGCAGAGTTTAGACAGATGCGTGGGCAGCTAAAACAGCTAAAATTGAGCACGCCCTGACTTCTTGGCAGTGGTTATTGGTTTACATTAATGGAACATTGAATGAGCTGGTCGTGTTATTGCCTCGGCTCTAGGTTTGCGGCCACATTAGCACTAACGGAATCAACGTGAAGATTTTTTCTCTCGCCGTTTTCTTCTACGTGAGGTGGGTAGTTTTTTGCTATGCGCCGCTCCTCAAGTGAAATTTTTCACAAACTTTTCTTGCGAAGCGGGATTCGAGTTGTTAAAACATCGCCTCGATTTTGTAGTTAGGAAAACAACTTTTAACTGGTAGCGGATTTAATTTTAGAACGCAGTGATTTTCCCCAAGTGGACAAACAGTTTGCCGCTGGTTCTTGGCGCGGTAGCCGCGCTGGCCGGAGCTGGCGTGGCGGCGGGCGTGACGATGTATCTCACGCCCAAATACACCCGCGCGGGCTACACGCCGGTGCAGCCGGTGCCGTTTTCCCATAATATCCATGCCGGCCAGCTTGGGCTGGATTGCCGCTTCTGCCATAATGGCGTGGAGCGTTCCTGGTTTGCGAATCTCCCGGGCGCCTCGACGTGCATGAACTGTCACAGCGTAGTGTTGAAGGATGATCCGCGGCTGGCCATCGTCCGCGAAAGTGCGGCGAACAATACGCCGGTGCCGTGGGTGCAGGTGCACAAGGTGCCGGACTATGTTTATTTCAACCACTCCGTCCATGTGGATCGCGGCATCAGCTGCGTGAAGTGCCACGGCCGCGTGGATCAAATGGATGAAGTGCGGCATGATAAATCTTTAAGCATGAGTTTCTGTCTGGATTGCCATCGTGATCCGGCGGCGAACATCCGCCCGACGGATAAAGTCACGAAGCTGGACTGGCAGTGGAGCACGAATGCCGCGGAAGCCGATCGCTTGCAGGACAGCGAAGGCAAGAAGCTCGTGGAACACATGAAGGTGGAATCGCTCACCAGCTGCTCGGCCTGTCACCGTTAAATGAATCCGAACCCGACCAATTCTACGCCCGCGAATGGCCGCCGTTACTGGCGCAGCCTCGATGAGATGGCCGACACGCCGGAGTTCAAGGACTGGCTGCATCGCGAATTTCCCGTCGGCGCCAGCGAGATGGTGGAAGACGGTTCCACGCGCCGGCAGTTCCTGAAGCTCATGTCCGCGTCGTTCGCGCTTGCGGGCGTGGCCACGCTCGGTGCGGGTTGCCGCCGGCCCGAAGAGCAGTTGGTGCCTTACGGCCAGCAGCCGGAGAATGTCACTTTCGGCGAGGCGCAATACTTTGCGACCGCCATGCCCACGCGCACGGGGGCGATTCCGCTCGTTGTCAAATCTTACGAAGGTCGTCCGATTAAAATCGAAGGCAACGCGCTGTTCCCCGGCAGCAACGGCGGCACCGACCGTTACGCGCAGGCCTCGATTCTCGACCTTTACGATCCCGACCGTGCGCGGCATTTCAAACACGCCGGCAAGGAAGTTTCGCGCGAAGAAGCTCTGGGTTTTCTCGGCGAACTTTCCAAAAAATTCGCGGCGAACTCCGGAGAAGGCCTGGCATTCCTTGCGGAAAGCAGCACTTCGCCCTCCCGCGCGCGGCTGCAAAAAATCATCGCGCAGAAATTTCCGCAATCCAAATGGTTCAATTATGACGCGATTGATTCCCGCATTCACTCACGCGCGGCGGGATTTGCGTTTTGGCCAAATGATCAGGGCGCAATTAAAGTGGCGCGTCCAGTATTTCATTTTGACAAGGCGAAAGTGATTTTGTCGCTGGATTGCGACTTTCTCGGCGGTGAAGACGATGCGCACAATCACATTCAAAAATTCGCCGCTGGCCGCAAGGCAGGCGACGGCATGAGCCGGTTGTATTCTGTCGAATCGCTGTTCACTTTGACGGGCGCGAATGCGGATCATCGCTTGCGCGTGGCGGCATGCATGGTCGGACAAATTGCAGAAACAATTTCGGCTTATTGCCAGCCGCATCCAGTTCCTGCGCCGACAACTTTCGAGTCAAAATGGGCGCATGAATGTGCCAACGACTTGCTAAAATTTGGAAAAGATGCGCTGGTTATCGCCGGCCAGCGGCAGCCCTTGGAAGTTCACTTGCTCGCTCACGCCATCAATTCCGCGCTCGGAGCAGTTGGCCACACGATTGAATTTTTTGGAGCGCCGAATGATTATTCGGCTTTCGATTCATACAATCCTGATTGGGCACATCTGAATTCTAATGAGTTTGATACGCTTGTCATACTGGGTGGCAATCCGAAATACGTTTTGAATGGATTGCCAAAAGCGAAAACGACAATTCGCCTCGGTTACTACGAAGACGAGACGGCGGAACAATCCGATTGGCGTTTTCCGGCGACGCATTATCTCGAATCGTGGGGTGACGCAAAAACAAGCGATGGAACGCTCGTTCCGATTCAGCCGCTGATTCAACCGCTGTTCGGTGGAATCACCGAATTGGAATTTCTCGCGCGGATTGCCGGCGAGTCGCAAACAAGCGCATATGAAATTGTTCAGGAGACATTTTGGTATGCGGCGTATCCAGAGGTTCCAATTCTAAACAGAATCCCAGTTAGTTCTGTCGCCAACTTTCATACGCACTCGGAGTCATGGAAGAAATTTTTGTTCAATGGATTTCTTGAAGGTTCTGCCCCGAAACCGGCAACCTTGCCTAGTGACCAGTTTATGGTTACGCCGAAACTGGCGAGCGTTTCAGCGTCAACTAAAGACAGTCTCGAAGTCATTTTCTTCCGCGACGCAAAGGTGGACGACGGTCGTTACGCGAACAACGGCTGGATGCAGGAGTTGCCCGATCCCATCACCAAGATGACGTGGGACAACGCCGTGCTCATCAGCCGCAAGACGGCCAAAGAACTGGGCCTGGCGAATGGCGACATCGTCGAAATTTCGTTGAACAGCAAGAGCGTCAGCGGTCCGATCTGGGTGCAGCCGGGCATGGCAGATTATTCGCTCGGCCTCGCGCTCGGTTACGGCCGCGAAAAGGCCGGTCGCGTCGGCACGGGCGTCGGTTTCAACGCCTACAAGATTTTCTCCGGCAAATATATTGAGACCGGGGCGACGGTGAAGAAGACCGGGGCGACTTACGTGCTGGCTTGCACACAGCATCATTGGAGCATGGAAGGGCGCCCGGCGGTGCGCGAATTCAATTTGTCGGACGCCATCGAGGCGGCGGAGAAGAACGAAAACATCGGCGAGGAGAAATTCCACGGCGTCGAACCGCCCATCGTCAAATCGCTGTATCCGAATCCGCTCGACGAGGCCAAGAAGACGGCGTTGCACCAGTGGGGCATGACCGTGGACTTGAACGCATGCGTCGGCTGCGGCACCTGCGTCGTGGCGTGTCAAAGCGAAAATAACATTCCGATCGTCGGCAAGGATCAGGTGTTGCGCGGTCGCGAGATGCACTGGTTGCGTGTGGACCGGTATTTTACGACCGACCCGAAGCGGAAACATAATCCGAGCCGGTTCGACATGAAGTCGGACATGAACCAGACCGACGAGCAGCAGCAATTTCAGGAGTGGATTGACGATGTGCAGGCGGTGAGCCAGCCGATGATGTGCTCGCATTGCGAGTCCGCCCCGTGCGAAAACGTTTGCCCCGTGGCCGCGACCGTTCACGATCAGGAAGGCCTGAACGTGATGGCTTACAATCGTTGCATCGGCACGCGCTATTGCTCGAACAACTGCCCGTATAAGGTTCGCCGGTTCAATTTCCTCGATTACAACAAGCGTCCGCTGACCGAGCTGAAGGGCACGATGTATTCCACGACGCTCACGCACAAGACGGACGGCGAATGGGATTTGCTGCGTTGGTGGAAGGATCCGAACAGCGGCATGCGCACGGAAGATGAATGGGATTTGATCAAGTTGTCGAAGAATCCCGACGTGACGGTGCGCATGCGTGGTGTCATGGAAAAGTGCACTTACTGCACCCAGCGCATCGAGCACGCGAAGATCGCGCAAAAGGCCAAAGCCGGCGCAAGCGGCGACGTGCGCTTGACGGAAGCCGCTGGAAACATTCCGAAGACAGCCTGCCAACAGGCGTGTCCGGCCGGCGCGATCATGTTCGGCGACGTGAGCGACGCGAACAGTTCCGTCTCGAAGCAGAAATTGTCGGTGCTGAATTACTCGGTGCTCGGCGATTTGCTGACGAAGCCGCGCACGACTTATCTGGCGCGCGTCCGCAACCCGAATCCCGCGATGCCGGATTATCACGCGCCGTTCAGCACGGAAGAATACGACAGCACGCTGCTGACGGGACAAACAATTTAACGACGAATGTCTGAAATCGCGAACATCGAAGAATTGAAGAAGCTGGCTCCGCCCGCCGAGCTGCGCCGCGCGCCGGTCGTCGAGGGGAATCAGGGTCTCGGCTGGCTGACGGACAAGCTGTCGGCGTTCGCCGAAGCCAAGGTGCCGATCTGGTGGTGGATTGCGTTTGTGCCCGCAGCGTTCGCGGCCACGGTCATTTTCCCGGTCTGCTTGTTCTATCAAGTTTTCACTGGCGTCGGCGTCTGGGGCAACAACCATCCGGACATGTGGGGCTGGGACATCGTGAACTTCATCTGGTGGGTCGGTGTTGCGCACGCTGGCACGCTGATTTCCGCTCTGCTCTTTTTGACACGCCAGCACTGGCGCACGACCATCGGCCGCATGGCCGAGGCGATGACGGTTTTCTCCGTCGCGATGGCGGGGCTTTACCCGGCAATCCATGTCGGCCGCGCTTGGTTTGACTGGTTCATGTTCCCAATCCCGAATTCAAACGGCAACTGGCCGCAGTTCAAATCGCCGCTGATGTGGGACGTGTTCGCGGTGAACACATATTTGATGGTGTCGTCGCTGTTCTGGTTCATGGGCATGATTCCCGATTTTGCCGTGCTGCGCGACCGCTCGACGACACGCATCCGCAAGGGCATATTCAGCTTCCTCGCGATGGGCTGGACGGGTTCCGCGTGGCAATGGCACAACTACGAAAAGGCTTATATCGTGCTTTGCGGTTTGTGCACGCTGCTGGTGTTCACGGTGAGCTCCATTGTCGGTCTGGACTTCTGCACCGCGCAGCTCGCGGGCTGGCACGCGACGATTTTCCCGCTTTACTTCGTCATCGGCGCCGTGTTCTGCGGCTTCGGCATGATGCTTGTGCTGCTCACGTCGCTCCGCAAACTCTGCCATCTCGAAAATGTCATCACGCTGAGCCACATCGACAAGGTCGCCAAGCTCGCCCTCGTGAGCGGCCTTATCATCAATTACATCTACCTGATGGAAATTTTCATCGCGTGGTATAGCGGCGATCCTTACGAACGCTGGGTGTTCGGTCACCGCTTCTTCGGCCAGGAATACTGGTATTTCGGCTGGGCGCTTATCGCCATCAACGTCTGCGTGACGCAACTGCTGTGGTTCAAAAAAATCCGCTCGAACCTTGTCGCGCTATTCGTCATCGGCCTGCTCATCAACTGCGGCATGTGGAGCGAACGCTTCGTCATCGTCGTGGGCTCGCTGTATCAGGATTTCCTGCCGGCCAACTGGGGCAAATACCATCCGACGATGTGGGACGTGGGTCTTTACATCGGCACGCTCGGCGCGTTTTTCATGCTCTATCTGTTATTCGTGAAATTCCTGCCGGTCATCGCGATTTCCGAAGTGAAGGGCGCGACGCCGCAAGGCGATCCGCATCATCCACTGGGCGGTGCGCCGAAGGGAGGCCACCAATGAGCGAAAAAGTTTACGGCCTCATGGCGGAATTCCACACGCCCGGTGATCTGCTGCGCGCGGCGGAAAAAATCAGCCATGGCGGTTACCGCAAATGGGATTGCTTCACGCCGTTCCCGATTCACGGCCTTGACAAAGTCATGGGCTACCGCAACTCGCTCGTTGGCTGGGTGTCGCTCGCGGGGGGGGCGTTCATGTTTCTGAACGTCGTCGGCCTCATCTGGTTTGCCAACGCCTTTGACTATCCGCTCATCGTCGGCGGAAAGCCGATGTTCAGCCCGCCGATGACCTTTGTGCCGGCCTACATCATGATGATCATGGGCGGTGCGATTGGCGCGTTAGTTGGGATGCTCGGCATCAACCAGTTGCCGCGCCTGCATCATCCGCTGCTGTTCAAGAAACGTTTTGAAGGCGCGTCGCGCGACAAGTTCATCATCGTCATCGGGGCGAACGATGAAAAATTCTGCGCGACGGAAACCAGGCAGTTGCTCGAAACCATCGGCGGCGCGAACATTGAAATTGTGGAGGACCAAGAATGATTCGCATCCTGCTTTCCATCGCCTTGATTGGCGCGGCGCTCGGCGCGGCGACGGTTGGCATCCTTGGTTTCCAAGGCAGCCAGATGCGCAAGCCGCCGTTTGAACTGTTCCCGGACATGGATCGCCAGGCAAAACTGCGTCCGCAGGAACCGAATCATTTCTTTGCCAACGGCGTCAGTTCGCAATTGGCGCCCGCCGGCACTGTCGCGCGCAGCCAGCCGCTTCAAACTTTGAACGGCGAAGTTTACACCTTTGAAGATTCCCCGGTGAATACCGGCTGTGTGGTTGGCACGACGAATTTTGTCGAAACGAATCCGCTGCCGGTGAACGAAGCTTTGCTCGCGCGCGGACGAGACCGGTTCGACATTTATTGCGCGCCGTGTCACGGTCGCCTCGGCGATGGCAACGGTATCACCAAAAAAATCGGCGTGATGGCGGCGGTCGCCAACCTGCATGACAAGCGCATCGTTGAGCTGACTGACGGCGAGATTTTCAACACCATCACCCACGGCAAGAGCACAATGGGCGCGGTCGGCCCGCTGTTGCCAACGCCGGATCGCTGGGCGGTCGTGGCGTATCTGCGCGCGCTGCAATTGAGTTGGCTCGGTGCGAAGGAAGATTTGACGACCGCGCAACAGGCGACGCTGAAATGATTTTATGAGTTTGCCGCAATCCAACCAACCGGCACCCGCGATTAAAAGCGCGTTGCCCGGTGCGCTGATTTTCATCGGCGGGGCGCTCACGGTCGTCGGCGCGCTGGCCAGCTTCATCCGCAACGACGGAAAAGAATTCGGTTTTTCGTGGCTGCTGGCGTTCATGTTCTATTACAGCGTCGCGCTCGGCGCGCTGTTCATGGTGATGGTGCATCATTTGACCGATGCGGGCTGGTCTGTCGGCATCCGCCGTTTCTGCGAACACATCTCGTCCTTGCTGTTTCCATGGCTGGCGATTCTTTTTTTGCCGGTTGGCTTGCTTGGGCCGAAGATTTATTCATGGATGACCGTCGGCACGGCGACCACGAATAATCTCATCGCCGCGAAACAGCCCGTGTTCACGATTCCCGGTTTCTGGATTACGTCGGGAATTTTCTTTGCCATTTGGTGGCTGCTGTCGTCACGCTTGAGCAAGCTCTCGCTGGAGCAGGACAAAACCGGCTCCGTCGAATGCACGCGCAAGATGCGCTTCCACTCGGGCTGGGGCATCGTTGCCTTCGCGTTGGTGCTGACGTTTTCCGGCGTGCTGTGGATGCAAGCGGTGCAATACCAGTGGTTCTCCGCGATGTATGGCGTTTATTTCTTTGCCAGCAGCGCGTGGGCGGGACTGGCGTTCATCTACGTCATCGCCGTCGCACTGCTGCGGAAAAATATTCTCACGCCGGTGCTGAAGCAAAATTATTTTTATTTCATTGGCGTGCTGCTGCTCGGCTTCACACTGCTTTCGGCTTACACCGAGTTTGCGCAATACTTCGTCGTCTGGAACGCCAACGTGCCGGAGGAAACCTTCTGGTATATTCAGCGCGAATATGGCAACTGGTGGTGGCTGAGCATGGCGCTGATTGTCGGCAAGTTCTTCGTGCCGTTCTTTGCGCTGCTGCCGGTGCACACCAAGACAAACTTTAAGGTGCTCGTTCCGGTCTGTCTGCTCATCGCCGTCATGCACTACGCCGACCTCGCGTTTAACATCCTGCCCGCGTGGCATCCCGGCCAGCATCACACCAAATGGCTGCTGCTGCACCTCGGCACCGTGCTCTTCATGGGCGGCGTGCTCGCAAAGGTTTTCATCGCCAAATTCAACGCCCATCCGCCGTATCCGCAGCGCGACCCGCGCCTGCTCGAAGCGATGGGCATCAGCCATAACGTCGTCAACGATCTCGTTGACGCCAATGTCGGAGGTGCAAAATGAGCCTGCAGCAAAACAATCGCGCCTCCGCCGCCGCGCTTGGCTTTCTCATCGTCAGCGGCATTTTTGCCGTGCTGGCCGTGGCGGTGAAGCTGACTTTGAACGCCCCGGCGATTGACGCCGACCGCGCCGCCGAACGCAGCAAGGCGCTCACGGAAATTCGCGCCGCCGAGGAAGGGGCCTTGAACACTGCCGCCTTGATTGATTCCAAACATGGCACGGTTCGCCTGCCGATTGACACCGCCATGTCGCTTGCCGCCCAGAAGTGGCAGAACCCGTCTGCCGCTCGCGCTGATTTGAACAACCGAGCGGAAAAATCTGTCGCCCCCGTGAAGACCGAATCTTTCGAATGAACCCGACTGAGAACAAAACGATTTGCTCCAGCGAGATTGACGTCTCGTGCCGCGTGCCGCTGCTGGCGCTGTTCGGCGGCGCGGCGCTCTGGCTGGTGCTCGGCCTCGCGCTGGGAATCGCGGCGATGTTGTCGTTCCATAAGCCTGACATGTTCGCCGACTGCCCAGTTTTGAACTACGGCCACGCGCAGGCGGCGGCGAATGACCTGCTGCTCTACGGTTTCGTGATTCCCGCTGCACTCGGCGTGATTCTCTGGATTTTCGCGCGGCTGAGCCAGTCGCCGCTCGCGCTGCCGATCGTTCCGGTCGTTGCTGCGAATCTTTGGCACGTTGGCGTGTTGGTCGGAACAATTTCCATCCTGCTCGGTTACAGCACCGGCCATCCGTGGTTGGAATATCCGCGCGGCGCTTCCGTGCTGCTCTTCGCCGCGTTCATGCTCGTTGCGGTCAGCGCCGTGGCGACGATGGGCTTCCGGCTGAACCGCGAGCTATATCCGTCGCACTGGTTTCTGTTCGCGGCACTGCTGTGGTTCGTGTGGAGCTACGGCACCGCGAATCTTTTTTTGGTCTGCAACCATCCGCCGCGCGGAGTGGTGCAAGCGGTGATTGACTGGTGGTTGACGAACAACTTCCTGTTCGTCTGGCTCGCGCTGGCCGGTGTCGGCATCGCTTTTTATTTCCTGCCAAAAATTGCCGGCAAACCGCTGGCCAGCTCCGGCTATGCGCTGTTCGGTTTTTTCACGTTGGTATTTTTTGGAGCTTGGGTCGGGATTCCATCGGGCGCACCAGTGCCGGCGTGGCTGCCGACCGTCAGTGCGTTCGCCGCTCTGTTGAGCATTATTCCGGTGTTCGCGCTTGGCATCATCGCCCGAAAAACCGTATGGGGTGCTAATGTTACGTGCTTCGGCGGACCGTTTTGCTTTATTCGATTCGGGATGCTGAGTTTTGTTGCAGCCAACCTGCTTTACCTCGGGGAATTTTGCCCGCGCGCCAGCCGCGTGTTGGACTTCACCTGGTTTAACGTCGGCGTCACTCAATGGCAGCTGCTAGGTTTTGCCGGCATGATCCTTTGCGGCGCAATCTACGAAATCCTCCCGCGCGTGATGAACAAAGAATTGCCGTTCACCAAGCTGGCCAAGCTGAATTTCTTCCTGTTCGCCGGCGGCACCTTGTTGTTTGTGATTCCGCTGTTAATCGGCGGCGTGGAGCAGGGGATGAAACTGCGCGACGCAGCAGTGCCGTTTGCGGACGCCAGCGCGGTCGCCTTGAAATTCCTCCGCATCAGCACCACCGGTCAGTTGCTCGTTCTGCTCGGTGCGCTTTGCCTGCTGCTGAATATTCTTGTCATGACAATCCAGTGGAAACTTGGTTTGGTCAAATGCGTCATCGCCGCCGTGACAGCCCCGCTTAAAACTTCGGAGGTGAAATCGTGAAAAACGGCTTCACGGTATTTGTGGCCGCGTTTGTGGCGTTTGGCGCGTCGTGGTTGGGTTTGGTTTACGGCCCGCTGAAACAGCTCGGCGTGGCGAAGGAGACTACCGTGCTCCAGTTGGGCGACAAATGGCCAGTGCAACGCACTGGTGCGGCGACGCTCGGCTTGCAAGTCTATCGTGGAAACGGCTGTGCCGCCTGCCACACGGAGCAGGTTCATCAGACGGGAGCGGCGAATGTCATTTCCATCACAGACCTCGGAAGCCACAAATCGTCGGATTTGAAGGATTTCATCACATCGCTCATGGTTGTGCCGGAGCTGATGAATTGTTCCAACGCCATCACGGGCAACCTCGCCGGCTGGAACGGCGAACTGCCGAAGGTGCTTTATTGCGGCGCGCAAGACACCGTTGTTTCCCTGCTTGGCGACAAGCTGAAAGCCGTCGGCGTGAAGACTGAGCCGCGCGTCATCACCACCGGCACGGATATCGCGCGCGGTTGGGGCACGCGGCAGAGCGTCGCGGCGGATTATCTTTATGACTCGCCGGTGCAACTCGGCAACCTGCGCGCCGGACCGGACTTGGCCACCATCGGCGTCCGCGCGCCGGACTTGAACTGGCAATTGCAGCATCTTTACGCGCCGCGTTCAGTGGTAAAAGATTCCACGATGCCAGCGTTCCGCTATTTGTTCACCGTGCAGAAGATCGGCACGCTGTCCGCGCCCGATGCGCTGGTGCTGCCCAAGGCCTTTGAGCCAGCCGATGGTTATGAAGTTGTGCCGACGCCGGCAGCGAAGGAACTCGCGGCGTATCTCGTGAGCCTGAAGAACAACGCGCCGCTTTACGAAGCGCCGTTCACCCCGATCACCGCAGCCAAATGAGCGACGAAACAAAACCCTGCTGTAGTTCCGGAAATGGCGAGCCGACCGCCACGCGCTCCACCGCGCCGATGTGGATCATCGTGGTGACGCTCGTGTTGTTGTTCACCGGCGGATTGTTCCTCGACAGCCACAGCGGCTGGTTTGATAAAAATGTTTACGCGCCTTACCAGTCGTCGGCGCAGTTGGAATCCTTCCAGCCCAAATCCGGCGCGCAAGCGGTGCTGGCGCGCGGCAAAGGCATTTACGAAAGCGTTTGTGGCATTTGCCACGGATCCGACGGTCTCGGCAAGCCGGGTCAGGCCCCACCACTCGCTGGTTCCGAATGGGTAATGGCCAAGGGCGTCAAACGACTTTTGCACATACCCCTAGCTGGCGTTGCCGGCGTAATTCAGGTGGGTGGAAAAGACTGGAATATGAACATGGCGGCGATGGGCGCGGCGCTCTCTGACGATGATTTGGCGGCAGTATTGACGTATGTCCGCAGCTCTTGGGGAAACAAGGCGGGCGTTGTGACGGGTGACGATGTGAAGAGCGTTCGAGCTGAAATCGGCAAATCGCCACAGCCGATGTCCGGTGACCAGATGATGAAGATGCCGGAATAATCAGCGTCCGCGCGATTCAATCTCTGCAATCGCCCAGCGGGCGTGTTCGGCTATCAACGGTTCGTGGTCGCCAACGACTTTCGTCAAGTCCGCGAGCGCCGATTCATTCCCTACATTTCCAAGCGCCACACAGACATTTCGCAAAATGCCGCGCCGTTTGGTCCGCAACATTGGCATCCCGGCAAATTTCTTTTTGAAGCTGGCGTCATCCAGCCGCAGCAAATCTAGCAGGTCTGGCTGCGCCAGATCTTTCCGGGCGTGCGGCTGCATCAAGTTTCCCGCGCGTGCGAATTTATTCCACGGGCAAGCCGCGAGACAATCATCGCAGCCATAAATACGGTTGCCAATGGCGGGGCGAAGTTTCTCCGGGATGGAGCCCTTTAGTTCAATCGTCAGATACGAAATGCACCGGCGTGCATCGAGCTGAAAAGGTGCGGTGATGGCGTTGGTCGGGCAGGCGGTGATGCAGCGGGTGCAGTGGCCACAATGATTTTTCTCCGGCGCGTCCGGCGTGATTTCAAGGGTTGTCAAAATCTCCGCGAGAAATATCCAGTTGCCGAGCCGTCGGCTGATGAGATTGGTGTGTTTGCCGATGAAACCAATCCCGGCGCGCTGCGCGAAGTCGCGTTCCAAAACCGGTCCCGTGTCCACATACCAGAGCGAGGTGGTTTTGCCGCTACACAATCCGTCCACAAAGGCGGCGAGCACTTTTAGCTTCTCCGCCAGCACGTCGTGATAATCGGCAAATTGCGCGTAGCGGGCGACAACGCCGGTGGACGATTTGAAATTTGAAATTTGAAATTCAGAATTTTGATAGCTGGTCGCGAGGCAGATGATGCTCTTGGCGTCTGGCAAAACTTTCTGCGGATCAATCCGTTTTTCTGCGTTCCGCTCGAGCCACGCCATTTCACCGTGATTTTTTTGCGCCAGCCAGCCTTGAAATTTATCCGCGCTCGTTGGCGGCGCGGCGGTGGTGAAGCGGCAGTCGTCAAAGCCCAGTTCCGCCGCACGCTGACGGATGATGTCCTTCATCGTTTGGCTCGCGTGGCCAGCTTGAACTGCAACGCGATTTGCTGCGCGGCTTCGCGGACGGAGCGCAGGTCGGTGTTGATGAGCACGTCGGCCTGTTTGTAAAACGGCTCGCGCGCGGCCAGCAATTCACGGATTTTTTTCTGCGGATCGGCGTCGTGCAGCAGGGGGCGATGCGACTGGTTGCGGACGCGCTCCCAGATTTTTTCGGGCGAAGCCCAGAGGCAGACGACCAGCGCGTAAGATTTCAGCGCCTTCAAATTATCCGCATTGGTCGGAAGACCGCCGCCGGTGGAGATGACGGTTTTTTCGCGCGCGGAAAGTTCCTGCACCATTTGTTTTTCCAGCGCGCGGAAAGCAGACTCACCTTCCTTGGCAAAAATGTCCGCGATGGTGCGGCCTGTGCGCGACTGGATGAGTTCATCGGTGTCGAGAAATTCAAAGCCGAGATTTTCCGCCACCAACCGGCCCACGGAGGTCTTGCCCGCGCCCATGAAGCCGATGAGCGCGACGTTGGCGGGTGGGCGGTTGATTTGCATGGCGATGAATTAGCCGAAAAAACCGGCGGACGCACGCCTGATTTTTCCCGCACTCGACAGGCGGGCGGCTTCTGGTAGGATGAAATAGTGAAACTGCCGCCGCTCATTCTGGCTTCGGCCTCGCCGCGCCGCGCGGAATTGCTCAAGCTGCTGCCGGTCAAATTCCGAGTCCTGCCCGGCCATGCTGACGAAGTCGCCCACGAGCACCTCACGCCGTTGGAAGTCTGCCAGCTCAACGCCCATCGCAAGGCGCGCGCCGTGGCCAAGCAGATTCCTGATGCGCTTATCCTCGCCGCCGACACGCTGGTCTTCCTCGATAACGAAATTCTCGGCAAGCCGCGCAACCTCGCGGAAGCGCGCCGGATGCTCGCGCGCTTGCAAGGCCGGCATCATCAGGTCGTCACCGGGGTTTGCCTGATGCATTTGCGTCGTCATCGCGAACGGATTTTTGCCGTCAGCACAGACGTGTTGTTCCATCCGCTCAACGCGCGTCAGATCTGCGATTATCTTGCCGGCATAAATCCGCTCGACAAGGCGGGGGCGTATGCGATCCAAGAACGCGGCGAACTCATCATCTCCGAAATCTCCGGCTCCTACAGCAATGTCGTCGGCCTGCCGGTGGAACTGTTGCGCGAAGAGCTGGCGGCGTGGTCGGCGGAAGCGTAATCGGATTTACTGCACCTGCAGCCGATAAAAGCGCGGCGGCGTATTCGGGAGCGCGGCATTGGTCCAGCTGAAATTTCCACCACCATCAAATCGGTTGCTGACGGTCACAGTCCACTGATTCAGCGGCAACGTCAGGTTGGTCGCAGACAATATGGTGTAATACCAGTTCGGCGTGCCGCCGGATCCGCGCCAGACGAGGTTGGTGCCGGTGAGCACCGCTGCGCTGGTGCTCGGAGAATTGCTGCTGACGACGGCTAGCGAGCCGTCCACCCTCAACCGGCTGGTGCTCCAGAACAAGCCGGGATTCAACGCGGGCAAAGTGAAACTGCTGAACGCGCCAGTGTAACTGGCCGCGCTGAAAAGTTTGAAGCTGTCGCCCGCCGTGAACGCCGCCATGCCGCTATTGTTGGCGGACAAGGTTCCGCCTTCAGTCAATGCCCCAAGAATTTTCACTGTGTCATTTGTGAACGGCGAATGCTGGACTTGAACCAGGGTGGTGCTGCCGGCGGCGAGCGTGAGGTTGTTACTCAACGTCAGCTGACCAAGTGGATTACCCGGCGCCAGGGTGCCGCCGGAGTTCACTGCGACAGCGCCGGAAATGATGCCATTACCGCCGAGCGTGCCGCCGGAATTCACAATCACCGTGCCATAACCCGTGGCGCTGCCGTTGGTGTTGTTTACCAGCAAGGTGCCGCCGCTGAT
The DNA here is from genome assembly GCA_903889895.1 of uncultured Verrucomicrobia subdivision 3 bacterium. Lineage (GTDB taxonomy): Bacteria > Verrucomicrobiota > Verrucomicrobiia > Limisphaerales > UBA11358 > UBA11358. The sequence continues at coordinate 22,134 of CAISYZ010000143.1, forward strand.
GGTCGTGCTGCCGGTGTAACTATTATTGGTGCCAGTGAGAATGAAGGTTCCCGTGCCGATCTTGACCAGCGAAGTAACGCCGGAATTGGCGATGACGCCGGCATAAGTATTGGTCGTGTTAATCGCGCCAATGCGCCAGGTGGGATTGGCCGAGGCCCCGTTGCCGGCTCCGATGTAGGCACCGCTGGCGCCGCCGAGTTCGCCGATGTCGGTTGTCTGTCCGCTGGCGTTGACATTGTCGAAGGTCACGCCGTTGTTCAAATAAATCGCCGCGTTCGCATAACCATAGGCGTTGTATATGCGAAAGTCGGCGGTGCCGCTGCGCGGGCTGACATTGATCTGGCCGGTGAACGCTGACCAGTCGCCACTCAACAAGCCGCGCACATAATCCACGGTGACATTCAAAGTGCCATCGCCGGTGAGTGTTCCGGTCAAGCCGTTGCCGGCGATGCGCGCCGGACACAACAATGTTCCTTTCTGGCCGGCCGGGACAATCAGGTTGTTGGGCAGCGTGCCCCAGTAAGTGCCGTTGTTTCCCGCGTAACCGTTGAGTTGAAGCGTGCCGCCTTGAAACGTAATAGCTCCGGTTCCCACGCCGGAGTTGTTTAGCTCGTTCACGTTCAACTGGACCGTCCCGCTATTGATGGTGGTGCCACCGATGTAGGTGTTCGTGCCGTTCAAGATGACATTGCCAATGGTGGCCAGACCGTTCGTCGCGCCGGAAATGGTGCCGGCCAAAGTCAGATAATTGGCGGTGGCATTGCTGACACTTAAGCCGCCGTTGATGATCATCGGCGCAGAAATGGTGTCGCCCTTGCTGGTGGACAACTGCACAAGCGAGGCCAGTCCGGGAGTGTTGTCGAAAGTAAGTGCCGCGCCGTTGCCGGTGACGTTGAACGCACCGCCGGAAGCGCCAAGGCTTATGGCCCCGACGGTGATTGCTTGATTTAGGTTAATCGTCTGTCCAGTTCCTATCGGCGCATTGACGATAGCCACGGCCTGCGTCGCATTTGGAAATGCCGTGCCATTGCTCCAGTTGCTGTTCACATTCCAGCCTTGCGCCGAGGCCGTAATGGCGTTGATCCAATAAATCGGCGGCGGGCCGGAAAACGGCGCGGTGCTGGCTTCCGGCGAATAAAGGCTGCTGCCGCCCGGGCCGACGGCTTGAACAATATAAAAGTAGTTGGTGCCGTTGAGCAGTCCGGTGTCGGTGAAAGTAGTATTACTCGAGCTGCCGATAGTGATTTCGCCGCCGCTGTTGGTGCCGCGCAAAATGACATAGTTCGTCGCCCCAACCGACGCGCTCCAGCTTAAAGTTATCTGCGCATTGCCGGCGTAAGCGTTCAGGCTGGCCGGCGCGGCCGGCGGCGTGCTGACGATAAGCGAATTAGTGGAGACCCCGCCGGCATTCATCGCCACCACCATATAAGTGAAGAGTGTATTCGTCGCGAGGTCGCCGTCGGTATAGCTGCCGGTGGTCACGCTCTGAACATAGTTCCCTGGAAAGCTGAACGGTCCAGTCGGACTATTGGCGCGATAAAGAATATAACCAACCGCTCCGCTCACCGCCGACCAGCTGATGGTCGCGGTCTGGTTTGAACTGGTGATGGTGTCGGTCAATTGCACATTGCCGGGCGCTGTCGCGGGCGGTGGCGGCACGGGCTTGGCTGTGACCGCGATGGAATTGCTGCTGGTTCCGCCCGCGCTGGTCGCGGTTACATAATAGCTGTAGGTGCAACCCAAAGTGCCAGTGGCGTCCGTGTAGGTGGCGCTCGTCGTTGTATCGCTCAAGATGGTGTAAAGCGGAACATAGCCAAGCCGGTTGACCACCGTGCCGCGGTAGACGGTGTAAAAATTCGCGCCCGGCACCGCGTTCCAGGTGAAGATCACCGCGTTGTTCGTGCTGGTGACCATAAGGCCGGTCGGCGTGGCCGCTGCGGAGCTGGAAATTCCCGATGCGGGCGTTACGCCAGAACTTGGGGGAGAATTGGTGCTGGCGTTCACCGGGTTCACCGAGCGCACGACATAGTAGTAAGTCGTGCCGTTGACCGCTGAGCTGTCCACAAAAGTTGCGTTTGCCGGTCCGCTGCCACAAACCGGTCCAACCACGCCGTTGGTGATGGCGACATAGCCGCTGCCAGACGTGGTCGAGCGAAGCAGGTTATAACTGGTGGCGCCGGCGACGACTGGCCAGCTTAATAGGACGCAATTATTTCCCGCATAAGCCGTGACGCTGGTGGGCGCGGGCGGCACATAACCCGTCAGTTCCAGCCGGATGTAATCATACATGAAGTGGTGCGTAAAACCGGAGCCGCCCGCCTGACGAAAGCTAAAGTTGATGGTGTTGCTGCCGTTGGTGGTCAGCAGGCTGCCCGAGAACGTGAGCCGTTCGTCGGAATAACCGCCGTGGTTTTCCTCGCGGATGTTGGAATCGCTGATGTCGTTGTTGGGAAACCAGCCGGTCGTTGGCAGGGCGGTCTGCGGGGTGCCGGAGCAGTTAGCGCTGGTCAGAAGTGTTCCGTTGACTGTCACATAAATCGGAGTGTTATCATCCGAGGCGATGCCCATGAGCAGCGATGCCGTGGCGCTGCCCGGATTGGCCGCTAGATTGAAGGTGATGGTGGAACTGGTATTGGCGTTGTTGCCATAAAAGTCGGGATATACTGACTGAACGTAATTCCAATCCGTATTCCAATGGTTCTGACCGACGACATAGTTCAAGCCGTTCGGAAAGTCGTAGGGGAACTCCATGAACTTATCCCAGACCGGACTGGGCGCGGTCGGGCTGGGTCCCACGTCGCCCACCCAATAGTCATCGCCATGCCGGAACTTGTCGCCTTTGCGATCCGGATAGCCGATTTCAAACACTGTCGGGCCAACGCGTGTTGGCGTCCAAGTCACCGGGCCAAGGCTATTTGTTGTTCCGCCCGTCACAACCACGGTGAAGGGTGTGGCCGGCAAATTGTAGATGATTCCCGGATAGCCGCCGGTTTGATTCTTGGACATGAACATCCCCTCTGCGCCGGGGCCGAAGGCATACAGCGTGTAGTTGTTACCGGCGATGACATTGGAGATGACAAAGCTGCCGTTCGCGTCGCTCTTCGTCCAAAACTGGTAAGGCTTCTCCCACAATTGAAAATCATAGACATTGTTCAAGGTGACCGCCGGCTGCTGGACGACGCCCACCCACAAATTGGAAGCCGAGGCGCTCGGATTGTAAGTATCGTTGATGACAATCTGGCCGGCGACCGTGCCACGCTGCGCCGCCGAGGCGTAGTTGGTATTGTTCATCCAACTATACGGCCAAGCCGGTGCCTCGGCCGCCGCTTGCTCCTTGGCATCCGCATACAGTGCCTGCGAGGTCTGCACCGGATCAGTCAGCGTGTTCGTGACATTATTGATATAAATAAAATACGGGCCGGAGACGCGCGTCCAGGTTTCGCCATCGGCAAAACCGCTGTCGTTGCCAAAGTAATAATGCCCGCCGTTGATCATGTTGACCATCGGTGCATCATTCAATTCCGGCTTGAGCGGACCGCCGTTGTAAAATTCCGAGCTGGCCACGACGTGCCAGATGCCCAGATTTTGCCCCGTCACTCCATACGCGGCATCACTCACACTGCTCCAGCCCCAGACCCGTTCCACGCCGAAATCCGCGCTCCATTTATATTTATCTTCGTAGGTGCCCTGATCCGGGCCGGAGGTCACCAGCGAATTTTCCTGCGGCGAATAATCCGACACGGCGTAGGTGGAGTTCAATCCCTCCTCGCGCTGCACCTGGTCATTCACGCTCATCCAGTTGAAGTAGGGCGCGATGTAAATGTTATCACGCTCCTCGCCGGTGCCAAACGCGCCGTCCTGCGGGCGATGGCTCCAGATGGGCGTCACATAAAATCCCGGCGAACCGCGCAGCAGAGAATAATGCACATCCACCGTGCCGTTGGTGGCGGAATCACAGAACAAATCAATCTCCGCATAACTGCCGCTGTTGGTCGCCAGCGAATAGGCCCACGAACTGCCGCCCCAACCGCCGAACTCCCAATAAAATTCCCCGCCATCCTTGCCGCCGGCCAGCAATTGCTGCGTCTGGGTCCCGCCGCCGTTGTTGTAGGTGTAATTGATCTGGTTGATGGTCGCGCCGTTTTTGGTGATGAGCAACGAAACGATGCCGTTGGCCATTGTCACCGTGCCGTTGCCGTTGTCTGTCACGGTGACATTCGGCCCCGTGCCGTTGCCGCCGCCGGGAATGTTGGCCCGGGCCACGCCGGCAAAAAAAAGCCCGGCGCCGAATGCGAACAGGGCCGCCGCAAATAAAAAAAAACTTTTCAAGGTGAATTCCCTGAACGATACCACGGACAATCAGGTTTATCGCCTCACCAAAACTGGTGACATGGATTGCTACTGGAAATGCTGCGGGAGGCACTGGCGCGATGCCAACGGCGGAAAAAGGTGAAAAAAAGTGAAGGGCTGCGGCCTTAATGAACTTTTTTCACCTTGGCCGTGGATCTGATATCAAAATAGTTGCCGTTGACATGTCCGACAATCGCCCCAACCATAAAATCCGACACTGCGGTGGTAATTTTGGAGGTCAACGCACCGTGGGTGAAATTTACGAGAATCGGGGAAGCAATAAAATTAGCTAGGGTTGGAATGGCCATTATGTGGCGGCGAAATACCAGCCGCCAACCACTGCCAACTCCGCCAGTCCGTGAACCCATCCGTCCTTGCGCAGTCTATGGTTGGGCAGGCGGAAACTTCAGTTTTCACCAAAATTGGCAAAAAACCGGGTTTTTTGGCCATTTTGGCCGTTTTTGAGACTTGCGAATTAAGTTTGCAAGTCAGTAAACGTCTTCCGCAAGCTAGTATACGATTTCCGCAAGCTGGCGGACGTCTTCCGCAAGTCAGTGAACTTCGTCTGCAAGCTTGTCCACCTCGCCCGCAAGTCAGTAGCCTTCGTCCGCAAGCTGGTTTAAGCCGTTCGCCAGCCAGTCCGCTGAGACCGCCAGTGGATTGAGGTTTTCCGCCGGCTGACCAACTTCATCCCTAGGTGATTGCAATTTTTCCCGAATTGAGCAATAGGCCAGGGCGCAGAATCGGGGTTTAGTGGACAGTGGGAACGGGAAGGCAGGGCGATGCTGCGGCGTCCCCGGCTGGCGCTGAAGGGGGCGCGAAGGCGGACGCCGGCAATCAGAGTCCGGGCCAGCCTCGACAATCTGCGGGTGTGGGTTACGTTCCTATCAAGATGAAAGGTGAAGCCGTATTTCTCTACGCGTTTGACGTGGCCAACGAGATCATCACGTCGCGCGTGCATGAAATCCTGTCGGCCAAGCCGTTCCCGTTTGAGATCCGCATGGACCGGACGTTACCCAAGGACATGCCGCTCTACAAACCGCTGGCCATCGAACCGCCGCCGCTGGCGGCGTCCCTGCGCGGCGCGCCGGTGCAGCCGCTCATCCGCATCTATGACGTGGGCGTGGTGACGGTGATGTTGCGGGCGGCGTTCACAGCCGCCGCGCCCGGCGAGTTGATGCGGTTTCACAATCCGCAATTGGAGAACGGGCTTACGCTGGATGCCGTGGCGCAGGATTTTTGCACGAAAGTCTGCGACGGCTTGAAAGATTCGCTGGTGGGGCGAACGGAATTTCCCCCGCCGCCGGAGGCTTACACGGTGTTTTGCGTGACGGATCTGGACGGGGCAAAGGATGCCAACGTGTGGCTAGCCGAGCAGCGTCGGGCCGTGGCCGGTCTGCTCACCGAAACGGCGGCGGAGAAGCTGAGCGAGCCGCAGGTGAACGAGGTGCTGCGTATCCAGCGTTCGTTTGAGAACACCGACCTGGTGGTGATTGACTGGGACGCGGCGCTGGTGGTGGATTTGACGGGTTATGTGGATGATGTGCTCTACGCGCTGGAGCTGGCGAACCTGCAATTGGAGGAGTTCCGAATGATGGACCAGCGGCTGGACAAGTATCTGGACCGTGCGTATGAAGATCTGGAACGCCGGCCCATGCCATTGTTCGGCGCGGCCAACAAAACGCTGCGGCACCTGCGCCGGTTCCGCGTGGATGTGGCCAAGCTCACCGACGAGGTGACGCACATCACAAAATTTTTCGGCGATTGGTATCTGGCCCGCGTCTATCTCGGCGCCCGCGACCGGTTTTACCTAGACCAATGGCGCACGAGCGTGGAGCAGCGGCTGGCCCAGCTGGACAAGCTTTACAGCGTCGTCCACGCGGAGGTGAACGAGCAGCGGATGTTGTGGCTGGAAATCATCATCGTGATTTTCTTCGCGTTCGACCTGGTGATTTTGCTGTGGGTGAAGCGGTAAGGGCGCTGCAATTCATCAAATTCATCAAGATGCGGCCAAAGCTCACGGGGGGATTTATCTAGGCCGGCTGGCGGACGTGTCGTTTGCCGCTGGTTTTTTTGGTAAAAAAAATTATCCTTGTTGACTGATGCTCGAACCATTGACCAATCCACAAATCCGCAAGTTCAAGGCGGCGGCGCAACTGATGCCACCCTCGCTCAAAGTGGGCAAGGCCGGCTTGAGCGAAGGTTTTATCCGCACCGTTTCCGACGAACTGGACCGGCATGAACTGGTCAAAATAAAATTTGCCGAGTTCAAGGAGGAGAAGAAAACCCTCGCGCCGCTGCTCGCGGAAAAAATCGGCAGCCACCTCGTCATGCGTGTGGGCAACGTGATGGTGCTGCACCGCCCCAAGCCGGCGGCGGCTGAACCTGCCGATCCGGCCGCCGAGTAAGTTAACCCGCCAGTTCCTGCCACAGAAACGCGCTCATGCGCTGGCCGCCGGCAAAACAATCCAGATTGAACTTCTCGTCCGGCGAATGCGCGTTGTCATCCGGCAAGCCGATGCCGAGCAGCAGCGTGTCCGCGCCGAGGACTTTTTTGAACTCGTTCACAATCGGAATCGAGCCGCCTTCGCGCATCAAAATGGGTTTGGTGCCAAACGCTTTTTCCAGCGCGCGCAAGGCCGCCTGCGCAGGTCGGCTGGTGGGCGAAACCAGATACGCCTCGGCGCCGTGACCGGCGGTGATTTCCAGGCGCACGGTCGGCGGGCAATTTTGTTTGAGCCACGCGCAGACGATTTTGCGGACATGCGCCGGCTTCTGATTCGGCACGAGGCGGCAAGTAATCTTCGCCCGCGCCCACGCCGGCACGATGGTTTTGCTGCCTTCACCTTGATAGCCGCTGGTCAGGCCGTTGATTTCAAAGGTGGGCCGCGAGCTGCGCTGTTCCGTGGCGGTGAAACCTTTCTCGCCAAAAAGCTTGGTGGCGCCGAGCAGCTTTTTCAACTTCATGTCGGACAGCGGATAGCGTTTGATCTGCTCGCGTTCATATTTCGAGAGCGGCGCGACGCCGTCGTAAAAGCCGGGGATTTTGATGCGGCCCTTTTCATCGCGGACTTTCGCCAGCAGTTGGGACAAGGCCATCGCAGGATTTTCCACCGCACCACCGAAGATGCCGGAGTGCAGATCGCGTGCGGGCCCGCGGAGGGTGATTTCAAACGCGATGATGCCACGCAGCGCATAGGTCAACGCCGGACAATTCGGCGCGGGCATGCCGGTGTCGGAAACCACGATGGCATCGCACGCCAGCTCGGCGCGGTGCTGCTTTAGGAAGCCGGACAAACTTTTGCTGCCGACTTCCTCTTCGCCTTCCAGCACAAACGTCAAATCGCAGGGCAGGGGCGTGCCGGTTTTCAGATACGCCTCAACGGCTTTCAGGTGCGCAAAATTTTGGCCTTTGTTATCCGTGCTGCCGCGCGCAAAAAGATTTCTCCCAGCGATGCGCGGTTCAAACGGGGGCGTGGTCCAGAGTTCAAGCGGTTCCGGTGGTTGCACGTCGTAATGGCCATAGACCAGGTAATGTGGCTTGCCGGAATTTTTCGCCCGCTTGGTCTTGGCGACGACAATCGGATGGCCAGCCGTCGGGCGCAGGCTGGCGTCCAGGCCGAGGTGCTGGCAATGCTTCACCAGCCATTGCGCGCAGGCAAGCAGGTCGGGCTTGTGCTGCGGCTGGGCCGAGACGCTGGCAAAGCGCAGGTAGTCGCCCAGTTCGGCGACGAATCGGTCTTGGTGTTGTTTCAGGTAATGGAGCACCGGTTGCATGGCGGCAGGTTAAAAGTTTTGAGCGCAGGCCACAACCGCATTGCGCGAATTTTGAACAGTTTGCCCGCAAGATGTTTAGGTTTTGGCAAAAGGTGGAAGGACGGGTTTAAGACAGCCATTAAGCTTGTTTCTGTTCATTTTGTTTTCGCTGTCCATTTTAGGGTTGGCATAGGGGTTTTGCCGGCGGCGCGCTTGGGCAGCGATTTATGGTTGGTGCGTCGCCTGACTGGACATCTGGGCGAAGGTGTGAAAACCCCATCACCAAGGGAGCCGGACGCAAGTCCGGCTCCTTTTCTACACTTATTTTTAACCAAGACACTTTACTGCACATGCTGCAAGTGCTGGGGAGGGTTTTGCAGACGGATGGGATAAAAGTTTTGTCGTCGTGGCGGGCAAATTGTGCTAAAGTTTTGTCATGGCACGCAGTCTGGAAAAGGCGGGTTTGAAACCGGAGAAGTTTGGCCGGTTCTTTCTGCGCGAGCTGCTCAACAGCGGCGGCATGGCGGACATCTGGCTGGTTTCGGATGAACGCGGCAAAACCTATGCCCTCCGGCGTTTGAAGAAGGAATTGCGCTTCAATTTCACTGCCCGCCGCCGGTTCAAGCAGGGCTGCGAAATCCTCGCGCAACTCAACGGCTGCGAGCATATCGTGGGCTATGTGGAGCACGGCAGCGATTATCTACTGATGGATTTTCTGGAAGGGGAGAATCTCAAACAATTGTCCGCCCGCCGCGATCCGGTGGTTTCAGAAAATGTGGCGCAGATTCTCTTGGACATGGCGGAGGCATTGCATGATGTGCACGACGCGGGCTATATGCATCTGGATTTCAAGCCGGAGAACGTGCTGGTGTCGCGCAACGCGGCGGTGCGTTTGATTGATTTTGACATGGCGCGGCCCATCCCGGAGGAGCCGGTAAAATTTTCCAAGAATCCCGGCACACCCGGCTACATGGCGCCGGAGCAGTTGAAGCGCGAGCCGATGGATGCGCGGGCAGACATCTTTGCCTACGGGGTTTCCGCATATGAATTGCTGACGGGCCAGAAGCCGTTCCCAGGTGATTCGCCAGGGGAAATCCTCGCGGCGCAAATGCAGCCGGAGGGCCCGTTGCCGTTGCGCGATCTGAACGCCGACATCCCGCGCGCGCTGGAGCAGGTGGTCTTGAAATGCCTCGAGCGGGACGTAGAGCGGCGCTATCCGTTCTCGGGCGTGATGCTGCGGGATTTGGAAAAGGCGCTGTATGTCTGAATCGTCCCGGCCAAATTAAAAAAGCCGCGCGGAAATATCCGGCGCGGCTTTTGAATTTTGCGGGCGATAGCTTATTTCACCTCCACGCCAGAGCCGCTCACAAAGGCGACGGTGCCGGTCTGGGTGCGCACGGGATTGGCGTTTTTTTGTTGAGCTGGCGCAGGCTGTTTGGAAGCGTCGTCGGCATCCAAATCTTCGTCAGGAATCCGCATGCCATAGAAAGAACGATAGATGAAGAATAGCGCGATGATGAGAAAGAAACCGCCAATGAGGGTCTTGACGCTTTGATGCGGGATGGTCACGGCGATTTCCACCGCAAGTAGGCCGAACAGAGTGGTGAACTTGATGACGGGATTCAGCGCGACCGAAGAAGTGTCCTTGAACGGATCGCCCACGGTGTCGCCCACGACGGTCGCGGCATGGAGCGGTGTGCCTTTCATGCGCAGATCCACCTCCACGATTTTCTTGGCGTTGTCCCACGCGCCGCCGGCGTTGGCCATGAAAATGGCCTGGAATAAACCGAAGAACGCGATGGCGATAAGGTAGCCGATGAAAAAATACGGATTGAAAAATGCCAGCGACAGCGCGAGGCAGAAGATAACAATGAAAATATTCCACATACCTTTCTGCGCATAGACGGTGCAGATGCGGACGACTTCCTTGCTGTCCTCCTCCGAGGCCGTGGTGGCGTCGAGCTTCATGTGTTCCTCAATATAAACCACCGCACGGTAGGCGCCGGTGACGACAGCCTGGCAAGAAGCGCCGGTGAACCAATAAACCACTGCGCCGCCCATGAGCAGGCCGAGAATGATTTCCGGTTGCACCACGCTCAATGCCTCGATGACGGGCTTGAATGGCCCCGGCACACCGGAGAGCACCTGGGCTTCATACATTTTTTGCAGCAACATGATGATACCGAAAACCATCGTGGTCGCGCCGACGACGGCGGTGCCGATAAGCACGGGCTTGGCCGTGGCCTTGAAAGTGTTGCCCGCGCCATCGTTCTTTTCCAACAGGTGCTTGGCGTTCTCAAAATCCGGCTTGAAGCTGAAATCTTTTTCGATTTCCTGCGCGATGTTCGGCTGCGCCTCGATGCGGCTTAATTCATAAACGGATTGAGCGTTGTCGGTCACCGGGCCGTAGCTGTCCACGGCAATTGTCACCGGCCCCATGCCGAGGAAGCCGAACGCCACGAGGCCGAATGCGAAAATGGGCGCGGCGAATTTGAACTGCTCCGGCATCAGCGCGACGATGGGCGAGTCCGTGTAAGTAGCCAGCAGACACGCGCAGAACATCAGCCCGAGAATTACGAAACCCATCCAAAACGCGGAGAAATTTCCGGCGACAAAGCCGGACAAAATGTTCAGTGACGCGCCGCCGTGTTTGGAGCAGGTGGTGACTTCCTTGACGTGCTGTGATTTGGTGCTGGTAAAAACCTTGGTGAATTCTGGAATCACCGCGCCCGCGACGGTGCCGCAGGAAATGATCGCAGACAGCACCCACCAAAGATTGGCGTCAATGCCGGTTTGTTTCGCCAGCAGCAGATAGCTCGCGACGAACGTGATTACGATGGAAATCGCCGAGGTGATCCAGACGAGGTGTGTGAGCGGCTCCTCAAAATCAAAATCTCTTTTTGCGCCGAACTTGGCCATGGTAATCCCTTCATTAAGAAAATAGGAAACCAGCGAGGTTACAATCATCAGCGCACGCATGACGAATAGCCAGATGATGAGCGTGGCGCAGACGGTCGCGTTGGATGCGAGCGCCAGCGCAAGGAACGCGATGAGCGCGACGCCGGTGACGCCATAAGTTTCAAAACCGTCCGCCGTCGGACCAACGCTGTCGCCGGCATTGTCCCCGGTGCAGTCGGCGATGACGCCGGGATTTTTCGGATCATCTTCCGGTAGTTTGAAAACGATTTTCATCAAATCAGAGCCGATGTCAGCAATCTTGGTAAAAATGCCGCCGCAGATGCGCAGCACGCTAGCGCCGAGCGATTCCCCGATGGCAAAACCAATGAAGCAGGGGCCGACGAGTTTGTTCGGCAAAAAAATTAAAATACAAATCATGAAAAACAATTCCACCGAAACGAGCAAAAGCCCGACGCTCATACCAGAGCGCAGGGGAATGCCGACGACATTCACCGGTGTGCCCCGCAGCGCGGCGAAGGACGTTCGGCTGTTGGCGGTGGTATTGATGCGAATGCCGAACCAGGCCACGCCGTAGCTGCCGAGGATGCCGAAGATTGACGCAATGAGGATGACAAGAACGTCGCCCAGCGTTTTGTTTTCAAGGATTTTGAAATAAAAGAAAATGCAGCTGCCGATCAGAAGCCACAAAACCGCGAGAAACTTTCCCTGTTGAATCAAGTAGGTCTTGCAAGTTTCCCAAATCGTTTGCGAGACATCCGCCATGGATTTGTGAACGGGCAGCGATTTGGTCTGCCAGTATTGCACTAGCCCGAAGATCGTGCCAATGACGCACATCGCGATCCCGAAATACATTAGCGTCGTGCCGCCCACGCCGCCCAGACCGTCAAAGCTTACTTGGTCCAGCGGTGGAATTTTCAGGTCAGCCTCACCGGCGTGCAGCTTGGTAGTGGCAGTAATGATGGCAATGAATGTGGCGACGATGGCGAGTGGTTTGCGTGTTTGCATTTTAATGGTGAGGTTCAGTAAAGTTGTATGCTGGTTGAAAATCATTATAGTTTCTAAATGGTTAACGCTATCCGCAGCATGAATCTGATATAATCAGCGGCATAGTGCTTTCCATTTATTGACTTTCACTACTCCAATTTTGGAGTCGTATTGAAGCCTATTTCGAGCTCAGGCAGGTGGCAGACGCAATGTAAGGTTATGCCAAAAGCAACTGTTGTTGGAGAATGCTTCGATAGCGAGGGCTTCCTCATGGGAATCTGCTGAGGACAACCTAAGGTTTTTATTTGCCAATTCCGGTAAAGCCTTCAGCGAGGGAAAATGTAGATTGAAATTGCCTTAACTGAAAGGCGTATCAATTCAGAACACCTAAACATAGCATGAGTGAAATTTTAGCCACCAACAGGCCGCTGCCGGCCAAGCCCGCGTCTGGGCACGCCAGCGGCGACAAACGCTTCAAAATTCTTGAGGTCCACATTAAGAAGCTACAATTCAAACAAGATGCATTGATCGAGGTGCTGCACAAGGCGCAGGAGCTCTTTGGCTATCTCGAAGACGATGTTCTGCTATTCGTCTCGCATCACCTCAAGCTGCCGCCGAGCCGGGTTTACGGCGTGGCGACGTTTTATCATTTCTTCACGCTCAAGCCGCAGGGCGAACACACCTGCGTCGTTTGCATGGGCACCGCGTGCTACGTCAAGGGCGCGGACAAGGTCGTCGCCGCCATCGAAAAATTCGCCAAGATTAAGTCCGGTGAAACCACGGCTAACAACAAACTTTCGCTTCTCACCGCGCGTTGCATTGGCGCGTGCGGCATTGCGCCGGCGGTCACTTACGACGGTCAGGTTGCGGCCAAGCAATCGCCCGAGGACGCGCTCGCCAAAGTCAAATCATGGATGGAGGCCTGATTTATGCAAATTGAAGATTTGAACGCCATCGCAGAGAAACACATTGGCAGCCGCAAGAAAATCATCGTCCGCACCTGCATGTCGGCGGGCTGCATGTCTTCGCGTGCCGACGCCATCAAGAAAAATCTGGAAACGGCGGTGAAAGAGCAGGGCTTGGACGCCGAAGTGGAAGTGCGCCGCGTCGGTTGCATGGGCTTTTGCGGTCAGGGTCCGCTCGTTGGCATTGATGGCGTGAAGGAAAAGGAAATTTTATTCGAGCACATCAAGCCGGAAGATGCCAACGCCATCATCGCCTCGCTCAAAGGCGTGGAATCGAATTTGGAAATCGGCGATCCCGACCATCCGTTTTTTGCCAAGCAGACCAAGATTGTCCGTGCGAACGGCGGCATCATTGACCCGGAAAAAATCGAGGACTACATCGCCATCGGCGGTTACGAGGCCTTGCACAATGCGCTGACCGAAATGCAGCCGGCGCAAGTCGTCGAGGAAGTGACGAAAAGCGGACTGCGCGGGCGCGGCGGTGCGGGTTTTCCGACCGGCCTCAAATGGGGCACGGTCGCCAAGTCGCCCGGCGCGAAGAAATATATCATCTGCAACGGCGACGAAGGCGATCCCGGCGCGTTCATGGATCGCAGCGTTTTGGAAAGTGATCCGCATCTTGTGCTCGAAGGCATGGCGATTGCCGCTTACGCCGTCGGCGCGGATCAGGGATTTCTTTATGTGCGCGCGGAATATCCGCTGGCGATTTCGCGGTTGCAAATCGCCATCAAGCAGGCGAAAGCACTGGGTCTGCTCGGCGCGGGCATTTTCGAAACGCCGTTCAATTTCAATGTGGACATCCGCATCGGTGCCGGCGCGTTTGTCTGCGGCGAGGAAACCGCGCTGATGATGTCCGTCGAAGGCAAGCGTGGCACGCCGCGTCCGCGTCCGCCGTTTCCGGCGGAGAGCGGTTTGTTCGGTTGCCCGACGCTCATCAACAATGTCGAGTCGTTCGCCAACATCACCGCCATCATCAAAAAAGGCGGCGACTGGTATGCGAGCATCGGCACGGAAAAAAGCAAAGGCACCAAGGTTTTTGCGCTCACCGGCAAAATCAACAACACCGGCCTCATCGAAGTGCCGATGGGAATTCCGCTCCGCCAGATCGTCGAAGAAATGGGCGGCGGTGCGCCGGATGGCCGGAAAATCAAATCGGTTCAGACCGGCGGTCCGTCCGGCGGCTGCATCCCGGCGGAATTTCTCGACACGCCGGTGGATTTTGAATCGCTCGCCAAGCTGGGTTCCATCATGGGTTCTGGCGGCATGGTCGTGATGGATGACACCACGAACATGGTGGAGATCGCCAAGTTTTACATGGAGTTTTGCAAGGACGAATCCTGCGGCAAATGCATTCCGTGCCGCGCAGGCACGGCGCAGATGGAAAATTTGCTGAACAAAATCATCGCGCGCCAGGCAACGCAGCGCGACCTCGCGAAGCTCGAAGAACTTTGCGACATGGTGAAAAACACCAGCCTGTGCGGACTCGGCCAGACCGCGCCGAATCCGGTGTTGAGCACGCTGAAATATTTCCGTAACGAATACGAAGAGCTGCTTCAGCCGGACAAATTTGGCCCCGCCGCAACCGCTACCAAATAATTTTTATGTCTGCTAGAACACTGACCATTGACGGAAAACAGATCAGCGCGGAAAAGGGCGCCTCGGTTTTGCAGGCGGCGACCGAGGCGGGCATCAAGATTCCGACGCTCTGCCATCTCGAAGGGGTTTACGATGTCGGCGCGTGCCGCCTTTGCCTCGTCGAGGTGAAGGGCATCAACAAACTTTTGCCGGCGTGCACCACGCGCGTTGCGGAAGGCATAGAGGTCACGACAAATTCCGAGCGGTTGAACAAATACCGGCGCATGACGCTGGAACTTTTGTTTGCCGAAAGAAATCATGTCTGCGCCGTGTGCGTGGCGAACGGCCATTGCGAATTGCAGTCGCTCGCCTACGGCCTCGGTTTGGATCATGTCCGCTACGATTACATTTTTCCGCGCTGGGAAGTGGACGACACGCACCGGCTGTTCGGCATGGATCACAACCGCTGTATTCTCTGCACGCGCTGTGTTCGCTCTTGTTGGCACATCGAAGGCGCGGGCACGAAGAATGTCGCCGGTCGCGGCGCGAAATCCAAAATCATCACCGACCTCAACCAAAAGTGGGGCGATTCCGAAAGCTGCACCGAATGCGGCAAATGCGTCATGTCCTGTCCGACGGGCGCGCTGTTCAAAAAGGGTTCGGCGGTGGGCGAATCGGAACGCGACCGCACCAAACTCGAATTCATCGTCAACGCACGGGAGAAAAAACAATGGAACGCTTGAAAATTGCCACGGTCTGGCTCGGCGGTTGCGCCGGCTGCCACATGTCCTTTCTCGACCTCGACGAGTTCCTCATCGAGCTCGCCGGCAAGGTGGATGTCGTTTACAGCCCCATCGCCGACGTGAAGGAATTTCCCGAAGGCGTGGATGTCTGCCTCATCGAAGGCGCGGTCTGCAATGTGGACAATCTCGAACTGCTCCACAAAATCCGCGCGCGGTCGAAGGTGCTCGTGTCTTTCGGCGACTGCGCCGTGACCGGCAACGTGCCCGCGATGCGCAACCAATTCGGCATTGATAACGCCGACAATGTTTTGCAGCGCGCCTATGTTGACAACGCGCAGTTCAACCCGGTGAAGCCCACGACGGACGGCATCGTGCCGGCGTTGCTCGAAAAAGTTCAGCCGGTTCATGAAGTCGTCCATGTGGAATTTTATCTGCCCGGCTGCCCACCGCCGGCGGATCGCATCAAGGCGTTGATGGTGCAGGTGCTCGAAGGCAAGACGCCCAAGCTCGAAGGCGCACAGTTGAAATTTGGGTGAAAGAAATTTTATGTCGAAGCGAATCGTCATTGATCCCGTGACCCGCATTGAGGGCCACGCCAAAATCAGCATTTTCATGGACGACGCCGGCAATGTCGCCGATGCGGAATTTCATGTCGTCGAATTTCGCGGCTTTGAAAAATTCTGCGAAGGCCGGCCTTACACCGAAATGCCCGGCATCACGCAGCGCATCTGCGGCATCTGCCCCGTCAGCCACACGCTTGCGTCCGCCAAGGCCGGCGACGCCATCATGGCCGTCCACATCCCGCCCGCCGCCGACAAGTTGCGCCGCCTGCTGAATCTCGGCCAGATGATCCAGTCGCACGCGCTGAGCTTTTTCCATTTGAGCGCGCCGGACTTTCTGCTCGGCTGGGACACGCTGCCCGCGCAGCGCAATGTTTTCGGCTTGATCAATTCCAATGTGGACCTCGCCCGCGCCGGCATCCGCCTGCGGCAGTTTGGTCAGGAAATCATCGAGGTGCTGGGCGATAAAAAAATCCATCCGCAATGGGCCGTGCCCGGCGGCGTGCGCTCGGCGTTGACCGCCGAAGGCCGGGCAAAAATCAAGGCCTGGCTGCCCGAAGCCTACGCCACGACAAAAATCGCGCTCGATCTGTTTGCAAAAGTCCTCAAGACCCACAAGGCCGAGTTGCAGATTTTCGGCAATTTCCCGTCGCTGTTCATGGGCTTGGTGACGCCGGATGGTTCGTGGGAGCATCACGGCGGCAAACTGCGTTTCACCGACAGCAGCGGCAGCATCATCGCCGACCAGATTGACGTGGCGAACTACGCGGATTACATCGGCGAAGCCGTGCAAAATACCTCGTATCTCAAGTCGCCATATTATTTGCCGCTCGGTTTTCCGGCGGGCATTTATCGCGTCGGCCCGCTCGCGCGTCTGAACATCGCCGAACGCATGGGCGTGCCGCAGGCGGACGCCGAGCTGAAAAAGTTCAAGAAGCTCGGACGCGGTGCCGTCACCTCGTCGTTCCTTTATCACTACGCGCGTCTCATCGAAATTCTCGCGAGCATCGAGTTCGTCGAGCAATACCTGGCCGACGACGAGCTTTCGAGCCATTACCTCCGCGCCGATGCCGGGATCAACAGCCTGCGCGGCGTGGGCGCGAGCGAAGCGCCGCGCGGCACGCTGTTCCACGACTACACCGTGGATCGCAACGGCCTGTTGCAAAAAGTCAATCTCATCGTCGCCACCGGACAAAATAATCTGGCCATGAACCAGACCGTTGCGCAAATCGCGCGGCATTATGTGCGTGGCGAAAAAATTGAAGAAGCCATGCTCAACCGCGTCGAACACGGCATCCGCTGCTACGATCCGTGCCTGAGCTGTTCGACGCACGCCGTCGGCCAGATGCCGATGCACCTCCAATTGATTGCGCCGGACGGCAAAGTGCTGGACGAAAAAATGCGCGGATGATGTGGCCGCGACGCCCTCGTCGCGAACGTGTCCGGCCACGAGGCGCCGCCGCCACCAAAAGATTTGTCCTCGGTTGGGTGGACAATAAAACGCCGGCAGGGAAGTTTCTTGGTTGGTTTCTTCTCTGCCGGCAAATTTTTTACAAAGTGTGCAATCGAAAATTGAAATGGAACTCCTCGTCATCGGCTACGGCAACAGCCTGCGCCGCGACGACGGCGTCGGCCCGCGCGTGGCCGAGGCGATTGAAGAATTGCAATTACCCGGCGTCCGCACGCTCGTCTGCCAGTTGCTCACGCCCGAATTTGCCGATCAAGTTGCCCGCGCGCGCAAAGTGATTTTCGTGGACGCCGCCGTGGACCGAACCGATGGCGTGCATTTCCGCAATTTGGAACCCGGCCCTACGTCGCAGCTCATGGCGCACGCCGCCGATCCGCGCACGCTGCTGGCGCTCGCCCGCGATGTGTTTGGCCATGCACCGGCAGCGTGGTGGCTGACCGTCCCCGCCATTAACATGGGGTTTGGCACGGATTATTCACCCGCCGCCGAGAGGGGTTTCCACACGGCAGTCGAGGAAATAAAAAAGTTGGTGGTCGCCAATTTCCGTAAAGACACGCTTCCGGCCGTGGGCTAAAGTATCGGCTGAACAGTGAATTTCACTGAAACGGCCATGCCTCCTGTAAAATCCAACAGCCAGAAACCCCGCGTTAAAATCAACGTGCGCGGCGTGGTGCAGGGCGTCGGCTTTCGGCCGTTCATTTTCCGCCTCGCGGAAGAATTAAAACTGGCCGGCTGGGTTAATAATTCTCCGCAGGGCGTTTTTATCGAAGTTGAAGGCGCTCGCGCCGCTCTGGAAAAATTCCTGGTCCGCATCGAAGCGGAAAAGCCGCCGCACAGCTCCATCCAAAGTCTGGAGGCTGCGTGGCTCGATGGCGCCGGCTACGGGAATTTTGAAATCCGACCGAGCAATCGCACCGGCGACCGCTCCGCGCTGGTTTTGCCGGACATCGCCACGTGTCCTGAATGTCTCCACGATATCTTCGATCCTAAAAATCGCCGACACCGGTATCCGTTTACCAACTGCACCCATTGCGGCCCGCGTTTCAGCATCATTGAGTCGCTGCCCTACGACCGCGCGAACACCACAATGCGGGCATTTTCCCTGTGTCCCGCGTGCCGGGCGGAATATGAAGATCCGCGCGACCGCCGTTTCCACGCGCAACCGAACGCCTGTCCGGATTGCGGCCCGCAGTTGGAGTTTTGGAATGCCGCCGGTGTGATTCTGTGCACGCAAGCCGCTGCCTTGAAATCCGCCGCCAAGGCAATCCGCGAGGGAAAGATTGTGGCGGTCAAAGGCGTCGGCGGCTTTCATCTGCTCGTTGACGCGCGGGATGAAAAAGCGGTTCAAATCTTGCGTGACCGGAAACATCGTGAAGAAAAGCCGTTGGCGACGCTGTTTCCATCGTTGGAAAGCGTGAAGCAAGTCTGCGAAGTTTCGCCGTTGGAGAAACGACTTCTGCTTTCGGCGGAGGCGCCGATTGTGTTGCTGCATCGGAAACAAATATCAAATATTAAATATCAAATTGCCGAAGGCATCGCTCCGGGCAATCCCAATCTGGGCGTCATGCTGCCATCGAATCCGCTGCATCATCTGCTGCTGGCGGAGCTGGATTTTCCGGTCGTCGCCACCAGCGGTAATTTGAGCGATGAACCGATTTGCACCGATGAGCGTGAGGCGCTCGAACGGTTGCGCGGCATCGCCGACGCTTTTCTCGTCCACAATCGGCCGATTATCCGGCACGTGGATGATTCCATCGTGCGCGTGATGCTTGGCCGCGAAATGGTGATACGCCGGGCCCGCGGCTATGCGCCGCTGCCCATTCAATTGCGGAATGCGAAGTGCGGATTGCCGAGTGAAAAAACTACCGCAACGGAAGGCGCTTCCATCCCCCGCACTTCGCACTCCGAAATCATTCTGGCCGTGGGCGCGCACCTGAAAAATTCCGTCGCGCTGGCGGTCGGTGAAAATGTTTTTATTAGCCAGCACATCGGCGATTTAGAAACCGAGCAGGCCCACAGCGCTTTCCGCCGTGTCAGCACCGACTTGGAAAAGCTTTATGGCGTGCAGCCCGATTGCGTGGCCGCCGATTTGCACCCGGATTATCTTTCCACGAAATTTGCCGATGAATTAACCGGTCGGTCGGGCAATCCGTTGCCTGCCGCCGGCGCGGAGGTGATTGCGCGCCCTGCGAAATTTACCGTCCAGCATCACGTCGCGCACGTGCTGTCGTGCATTGCCGAAAATGAAGTGCCATTACCCGCACTGGGCGTGGCGTGGGACGGCACCGGTTATGGCGCGGACGGTTCGGTCTGGGGCGGTGAATTTTTTCTGGTCACGGAAAAAAGCGTTGAGCGCGTCGCGCACCTGCGGCCATTTCGGTTGCCGGGTGGCGACCGGGCCATCAAAGAGCCGCGCCGGGTCGCGCTTGGTTTGCTCTATGAATTGTATGGCGAATCCGCGTTTGAAATGGAGCATCTCGCGCCGCTGCGGGCGATTCCGCCGGTGGAGATGATGACGTTGCGCGGGATGTTGCAACGACGGTTCAACTCGCCGCTGACTTCGAGCATGGGCCGGCTGTTTGATGCCGTGGCGTCCTTGACCAATCTGCGGCAGCAAATCCGCTTTGAAGGGCAGGCGGCGATGGAACTGGAATTCGCCGCTGAAAAATCGCGGACGGAAATGGCTTACGAATTGCGACTCAGCGGCGGCGTGACTCCGTTCAAATCCGAAATCCAAAATCCAAGGTCAAAAATCATTTTGGACTGGGCGCTGCTGGCGCTGTCCGTCCTCGCCGACGCGACCGGCGGCGCGGACATGGCGGAAATCTCGGCGAAATTCCACAACGCCTTGGCCGAGTCGGTGGTTGCCGTTGCCAAAAAAATCGGGGAGACTCGCGTCGTGTTGAGCGGCGGCTGTTTTCAAAATCGGTATTTGTCCGAACGGACGGTGGCACGGCTGCGGGCGGAAGATTTCCAGCCTTATTGGCATCAGCGCGTTCCCCCGAACGACGGCGGCATTGCGCTGGGCCAGGTTTACGCGGCGCGAAACCATTTGCACCTGAAATAATTTATGTGTCTCGCCATTCCCGGAAAAGTCGTGAGTATCAGCGGTGACGATTCGCTGACCCGCATGGGCCGGATTGATTTCTCCGGCGTTATCAAGCAGGCCAGCCTTGCCTATGTGCCCGAGGTCCAGGTGGGCGATTACGTCATTGTCCATGTCGGCTTCGCGTTGAGCAAGGTGGACGAGGAGGAGGCGCAGAAAGTTTTTGGTTATCTCAAGCAAATCGGCGAACTCGGCGAGTTGGAGACTGGTGAAAAATGAAGTTCCTCGACGAATATCGCGACGCAGATCTCGCGCATAAGTTTGCGGCGGAAATTCACCGCGTCACGACGAAGCCGTGGACAATCATGGAAGTCTG
The DNA here is from genome assembly GCA_903889895.1 of uncultured Verrucomicrobia subdivision 3 bacterium. Classification (GTDB taxonomy): domain Bacteria; phylum Verrucomicrobiota; class Verrucomicrobiia; order Limisphaerales; family UBA11358; genus UBA11358. The sequence goes on from CAISYZ010000143.1 coordinate 42,876, forward strand.
CGGCGGCCAGACGCACGCCATTGTGAAATTCGGCATCGATGAATTGCTACCGAAGCAAATCGAGCTGATCCACGGACCAGGCTGCCCCGTGTGTGTCACGCCGCTGGAGGTGATTGACCAGGCGTTGGAGATCGCGGCGAAACCGGACGTCATCTTCACCTCGTTTGGCGACATGTTGCGCGTGCCCGGCAGCACGACGGATCTGCTCGCCGTAAAGGCGCAGGGCGGCGATGTGCGGATTGTTTATTCGCCGCTCGATGCGGTCAAGCTGGCGGAGCAAAATCCGGCGCGCGAAATCGTTTTCTTCGGCGTCGGTTTTGAAACCACCGCGCCAGCCACGGCGATGGCGGTCTATTCCGCCGCGCAAAAGGGGCTCAAGAATTTTTCGCTGCTGATTTCCCACGTCCTGGTGCCGCCGGCGATTGAAGCCCTGATGTCGTCGCCAAACTGCCGGGTGCAGGCGTTTCTCGCCGCCGGTCACGTCTGCGCGGTGATGGGCTACGAGGAATATTTTCCGCTGGCAAAAAAATATCGCGTGCCGATTGTCGTCACCGGCTTCGAGCCGCTGGACATCTTGCAAGGCATTTTGCTGACGGTGCAGCAGTTGGAGCAGGGCAGGGCGGAGGTGGAAAATCAATACGCGCGCGCCGTCACCCGCGCGGGCAACCAGCCGGCGCAGGACTTGGTGAAGAAAGTATTCACGGTCGTGCCGCGCAAATGGCGCGGCATCGGCGAGATTCCCAAAAGCGGACTGGGCTTGGCGGAGGCTTATGCGGCGTTTGACGCGGAAAAAAAATTTGGCCTGACCGGTCATCGCGTCGAAGAACCGGCGGAGTGCATCGCCGGCCTGATCCTGCAGGGTTTGAAAAAGCCGCATGACTGCAGCGCGTTCAGCACCCGCTGCACGCCGGAGCATCCATTCGGCGCGACAATGGTGTCGAGCGAAGGCGCGTGCGCGGCGTATTACCGGTATCGGCGGCACAAACCCATCAACGCCACATGAGCGAACTGGATTTCAACGCGGCTTGTCCGCTGCCCATCTCCCAATATCCGCACGTCCTCATGGCGCACGGCGGCGGCGGCAAGCTGATGCACCAGCTCCTTGAAAAGGTCTTCGGCCAGGCGTTCAGCAATCCGATCCTCGATGCGCGCCACGACTCGGCGCAATTTGCCGTGCCGCCGGGAAAGCTGGCAATGACAACCGATTCCTATGTCGTGCGGCCGATTTTCTTTCCCGGCGGCGATATAGGTTCGATGGCCATTCACGGCACGGTGAACGATCTCGCGATGAGCGGCGCGCGGCCGCTGTATTTGAGCTGCGGCTTCATCATCGAGGAAGGTTTGCCAATGGAAACATTGTGGCGCGTGGTCGGTTCCATGCGCGACGCGGCGCTCAAATGCGGCGTGCAGATTGTCACTGGCGACACAAAGGTCGTGGACAAAGGCAAGGGCGACGGGTTGTTCATCAACACCACCGGCCTTGGCGTTATCGAACACCCGCAAACCATCTTCCCGCAAAATGTGCAGCCCGGCGACGCGATCATTGTGAGCGGCGATCTGGGCCGGCACGGCATGGCGATCATGGCCGTGCGCGAAGGTTTGGAATTTGAGACGACCATTGAAAGCGATTCCGCGCCAGTGCAGGAACCGGTTCTGGAACTGCTGAAGCATGGCATCGAAATCCATTGTCTCCGCGACCTCACGCGCGGCGGTTTGGCGAGCGCGTTGAACGAAATTGCGGAAGCGGCGGGCGTAAAAATCATCGTGGAAGAAAAATTGATTCCCGTGCGCGAAGACGTTCACGCTGCGTGCGAGATGCTCGGCCTCGATCCGTTGCACGTCGCGAACGAAGGGCGGTTTGTCGCTTTCGTGGCGGCGCCAGACGCGGCGCGGGCGCTGGATATTCTCCGCCGGCATGAAGTTTCCGGGGCGGCGTCGCTCATCGGCCGGGTGGCGGAAAAATCGGCGCCCTTGGTCGCGATCAAGAGCGCCATTGGCGCCAGCCGGATTCTCGACATGCCCAGCGGCGAACAATTGCCGCGCATCTGCTGACGGCTGGTCTTCGTTTTGTTCCCGAACCATTCCCTCCGGTTCGGATGGCGGTGACTAATGGTTAAGATTAATTCCTCAAACGGCGACAATTGGTCAGGCAAGATATGTCAAGGATTCAACAATAGCCGTGTGGTATCTGAATTGTGTTTAGCCGTATTTTGCTTCAAACGAGTGGAAGACACAATTACACAGACGGTCGCCGGTTCGCCGGGAGGTAAAAAGAAACCCAATGTTTCTTTCCATCAACTCCAAGTGCGCGACACGGCGTTTGATCGGCCGCGCGACTGGCTGGGCAATCGTTTTATCTACGCGGTGATTTCTTCCCGCGCCACCGGCTTGTCGCTGGGCGTCGACGTCAACCCCGACAAGAAGTGCAATTTTGACTGCTCCTATTGTGAGGTGGACCGCCGCATCCCGTCCCGCGCACACAAGCTCGATGTCGAAGTGATGGCGGCGGAGCTGCGCAAGACCATCGCCTTCATCCAGAGCGGCAAGCTGGTGGAACTGCCGTCCTACCGCACGCTGCCCACCGAACTCTTGCGGCTGCGGCAGGTGGCCTTGAGCGGCGACGGCGAGCCGACGCTTGCGACGAATTTTGTGGAGGTGGTTCAAGCCGTGGTCCGCGTGCGCGCGCTCGGCGGCTTTTTCAAACTGGTCCTCTACACGAACGGCACCGGCCTGGATCATCCGAATGTCCTGCGCGGATTGGAACTGCTCACCCACTCCGACGAAGTCTGGATCAAGCTCGACGGTGGCACGCAGTCGTTCATCGACAAGGTGAACCGTCCCGACGTGCCGCTGGAAAAGATCCTCTCCAACATCTTGCTCGTCGGCCGGCTGCGGCCGGTGGTCATTCAAAGCTTGTTTCCCGCCATCCACGGCGAAGAACCGCCCTTCGAGGAGATCCGCGAATACGCCCAGCGGCTCAAGGAACTCAAGGCTGGCGGCGCGCAAATCTCCATGGTGCAGATTTATTCCGCGGCGCGACCGGGCGTAAACGCCGAGTGGGGACATCTGCCCTTGCGCGTGCTGTCGCAGATTGCCCAGACCGTCCGGCTTACGGCGGGGCTGCGCGCCGAGGTGTTTTGATTTTGGTGTGGTTCACTGTTTGGTGTGGCAATAGTTGGTATGGTTCTGGCCGCCGGGTGGTTACCGGCGGCCAGTTTTATTTGTCCGCCTAATGACGCCCCGCGTGTGCAGAACCGCCGCCGCCAGCATCCGCGCGATGGAACTCTCCACGGCGGTCAGTCCCCCCATTTTCCAATGGGGCAACGCCCAACGGCAATTGAAACGCACCCGCCGTCTGCTGCCCGACCGCGAAGCCCATCTGAATGCTCTCGGTTTTCCCTGGGTCAGACAGCGCCGATCAACGGAAATTTGGGACCGCCAGTTGGCCAAACTTTCGGCCAATCAGCAACGCTTTGGCCACTGCCGCGTGCCGTGGAACTGGAGCAAAAACGTGACGCTGGGCCGCTCTCCTTACACCGGAACCTTGAGGAAACAGACAAACCGAAACCACCGGAAACAGTCTCATGGCAGTGGCCTAATGAATGGGGTCCAAGCACAACGAGCTGATTGACAATACTTCGAGCAACGTCTTCTAAACTGCGCGGCTGATTTTGCAGCCATGGGCAAAAATCTATGGCGATAATGAAATTCCTGATTTATCGTCATGCCCACAGTCATGAGCGACATTACTCTGGTTTTAGAATCAGTCCGGCGCGGTGAGAGCAAGCCCACGGATGTATTATTCCCGCTGGTCTATGAGGAATTGCGCCGACTGGCGGCGGCACGGATGGCCAGAGAGGCTGCCGGACACACATTGCAACCGACGGCGCTGGTGCATGAGGCATGGCTGCAACTGGTGGGTGAGGGCGACCGGACGTGGAAAAACCGCGCACATTTTTTTGGCGCGGCGGCTGACGCGATGCGACGCATCCTCATTGACAACGCGCGGCGAAAGTCCGCCCTGAAGCGTGGTGGCGACCAGAGCCGGGTGCCGATTGAAGATCTGGAGATTACCGCTGCGACGCCGGATGAGCATGTCTTGCTCATTGACGAGGCGTTGCAATGGCTGGAGCAGGAAGATGCGGTGAAGGCGCGGATTGTATCGCTAAAATTTTTTGGCGGGCTGACGAATGAAGAAGTCGCGGAAAGCACCGGCACGAGTCTGCGGACGGTGAACCGGGAGTGGGTCGTCGCCAAGATAAAATTATTCCGCTGGATTCGCGAGCAGAACGCATGACGCCAGAATCACAATTGGAAGAGGCGGTGTGCTTTGCCGCGCTGAACGTCCCGGATGCGACGTTGCGCGCCAATTTTCTGGATCGCGCCTGCGCGGGCGATGCGCGCTTGCGCGCGGCGGTGGAGGAAATGTTGCAGGCGCATGCCGCTGCCGAGAACTTTTTTGCCAGGGGCAACGCGGCAGTGAATGCTCCGGAGTTGGATGCACAAACGGCGGCGGCCATCAAGGCGTCGAACGAGGAAATTGATTTTACCGACGAGCAGATTGGCAGCCGCGTGGGCCGTTACAAGTTATTGCAAAAAATTGGCGAGGGCGGCTGCGGCGCGGTCTATCTGGCCGAACAGGAGGAACCGGTGCGCCGGCAGGTGGCGCTCAAAGTCATCAAGCTGGGCATGGACACGAAGAGCGTCATCGCGCGGTTTGAGGCCGAGCGGCAGGCGCTCGCGATGATGGATCATCCCAACATCGCGCGTGTGCTTGATGCGGGCGCGACGGAAACGGGGCGGCCTTTTTTTGTGATGGAACTCGTGCGCGGGACGCGCATCACCAAATATTGTGACGATCATAATTTGGATACCGCGCAGCGTTTGGAATTATTTATCCAGACTTGCCGCGCCATCCAGCACGCGCATCAAAAGGGCATTATTCATCGCGACATCAAGCCGTCGAATATTTTGGTGACACTCCAGGATGGCGCGCCGGTGCCGAAGGTGATTGATTTTGGGATTGCGAAGGCGACGGAAGGGCGGTTGACGGACAATACGCTTTTCACCGCCGTCGAACAGTTCGTCGGCACCCCGGCTTACATGAGTCCCGAACAGGCAGAGATCAGCGGGCTGGATGTGGACACGCGCAGTGACATTTACAGTCTGGGAGTTTTGCTTTACGAGTTGCTCACCGGCCGGACGCCGTTCGACACCAACATCCTGATGAAGTCAGGGCTGGACGAGATGCGGCGGACCTTGCGCGAAAAAGATCCGCAACTGCCCTCGACCATGGTCACGTCGCTGCGCCGGACGGAATTGACGCTGACCGCCAGCCAGCGCCACGCGGAACCGCCGAAATTGATTTCAGAAATCAAAGGTGATTTGGACTGGATTGTGATGAAGTCGCTGGAAAAAGATCGCAATCGCCGATACGACACCGCGAACGGACTGGCGATGGACATCCAGCGTTATCTCGACAGCGAACCGGTGGTGGCGCGTCCGCCCAGCCGCCTTTACCGGCTGCAAAAACTGGTGCGGCGGAATAAAATCGTTTTCGCCGCCAGCGGGGCGGTGGCGCTGGCGCTGCTGATTGGATTGGGCCTGTCCACCTGGCTTTTTTTCCGTGAGCGCGAGGCGCGGTTTCATGAACGCGATGCCCGTGAACGGGAAACCCAACTGCGCGCGGAGGCCGAAGACCGCGCCAAGATCACGCAGGCGGTAATGTTTGTGAGCCAGGGAAAATATGATGAGGCGGATGAAATTCTCAGCGAGGTGAAAATTTTTCCGGTCAACCCGACCCTGGATTGCGCGTCCGCGCTCCGCTCGGTGGGAGAATGGCAGGCGTTGCAAGGCCACTGGCAATTGGCCGGCGAGCGCTACTCGGCCCTAATCAAAATAGACAAGCTGGACAGTCTCAGCCAGGTCATCTTTGACTACCAAGCCTGCAGCGCGATTTTGGCAGAAAATGGCGACATGGAACAATTCGGACGTCTGTGGCGAATGGCCGTTACCAATTTCGCAGAGGCGCCCAATGGCAGCATCTTGCTTGCCTGTATTCTTTTGCCCTTGAATAAATTTCAAATCGATACGTTGAAGCCGATGGTGGATGTTTCGGAAAAACAAATTCACGCGATCCCCAAAAACCATCAGAGCGAGTGGACCTTTGTCCCTTTGGGTCTGTGGCAATACCGTTGTGGTAATTACGACGCGGCCATCCAATGGTGTCAACGCGCCCTGGCGCAGGGTAATAAATTTCCCTGTAGCGATGCCACCATCCATGTCATTTTGGCCATGGCTTATTATCAAAGCGGTCAAACCAGCGAAGCCTGCTCCGAACTGGCGCTGGGCCGCCAGCTGATTGACGATAAATTCAAGACCGGTTTGGATCATGGCCGGCCCGGTTCCGGTTTCTGGTATGATTGGGTTTATGCCCGTCACCTGTCGCAGGAAGCGGCGGCGTTGATTAATTGTGATTCTGAAAAGCCCGGTGCCGCCCAGTGAACTAACTTGCCTGCCTTGAAAAACTTCACGCCCAAGCCGGGCTTTGAATAACTTCCCGATTCCGGAGATCCTGTGGGCGGATAAAAAACTGGCACTTTTGCCGGGATGAATCCGCGTTATTGGGTGATTGAAGCTCTTGAATATTGCCTGATTAGCCCGACGATATGCCAATTAACGTAGCCATTGTAGAGAATGACCGGCAGACATTAATCGAACTTGGCCGGCTGATTGATTCAACGGCAGGCTTGCATTGCTCCGGACGGTATACCTGTCTGGTCAGCGCCTTGAATGAATTTCCCGATGCCTTGCCGGATGTGCTTTTGATGGACATCAATCTGCCGGGTTTGGACAGGGTCGGTAGTGTGCGCCGGGTCAAAGCGGACTATCCAGATTTGTTGGTTTTGGTGCTGACCACCTTGGAAAGCATCAACACAGTTGTCTCGGCGATATCCGGCGGGGCGGTGGGCTATTTGCTGAAGCCCAGTTCGCCGGAGCAAATCATCAACGCCATTTGCGATGTTTATCGAGGCGGTTCGCCCGTGACCAGCAGCATTGCGCGTCAGATTTTGGGTTTGTTCCAGCCGGCCGCCGTGACGGGGCATTCTCACCAGAATCTTTCCCTGCGTGAACAAGAAGTGCTCGATCATCTCGCTTGGGGATACAGTTACCAGAAAATTGCCGATGAGTTGAAAGTCAGCTACGCCACGGTTCATACGCACATCCGGCATATTTACAAGAAGCTTCGGGTCAATTGCCGCACGGATGCTGTGACATATTATTTGCGACAACAACCCGGTTGGCTGGTTCCAGTCCGCGCACGGCAATCCCAAATGAAAGCATTTTTCAACGGGGCCAATCAACCAAGCAATTATGCCACTGCCGGCGCAATTTGACAGGGTTGGACTAATTAAAATTCAGCTTTGCCTGATTCCTGCCAATTAGGACTTCAGTCTTCCAGTTGGACAGGCGATGACGTTAACTATTTGAACTGTTGCGCAAACATACCTGATTTATGGCAAAATTTTGGACGTTTGTGTATATTTTTATTTCCACTATTGGGACGCTGGGGCAGTTTTTGTCAGTAATATAACTTGATTCCGTAACGCCAGCACTTTGCTGGGGCGCACCATCACTCTGGGGCGTGACGCCAGCCCTTTGGTTCTACATAAAAGACCTTCACGCCGTGGCAAAAGACCATTGCGCTGTCCCAAAAGACCTTCGGGCCGAAGCGTCGGCCCTTTGTCCCGTTATGGCAGCACCGTGTTTTATGGTATTAGCCATTTGCGTCGTGACAACAGCCATTCGCTGCGTTATGTCAGTCCGTTGAGCCGTCATAAAAGACTTTTGCCGCGTGATGGAATCACATTGCGCCGTGACTAAATCCTTCTTTGAGCTGGCAAAACAAAGGTGTTATGCCATTTCAGACGGGGCTGTTGCCGCTGGTTTTGGTCCGGGCACCGCCCAAATCAGGTGCCTTTTTTAATCAATAGTCTCACTAATTGTGAAAAAATTCACAATGTCATGAATCGGATGGCACAATCCAAGCTAATGAAAAACTTGCTTCCAACGGGCGGACCTTGTGGCTCTGCCGGTTGTTTTTAAGGGAAAAACAACATAAAACATCACTACTGTCCGGTTAAGGTTTTGCTGACAACGATTTCATTTCGGTAAAATCTGGCTATTCTCGCTGTCCGGTCATTTTTCGATTTCAATTCTGCGACGCTTCCTTGAGGGTGGTTCCCCGCATTCCTGCGGTATTC
>CAISYZ010000144.1 GCA_903889895.1 uncultured Verrucomicrobia subdivision 3 bacterium
AGTCCACTTACATTCAAGAGCCGCCGTTCTTCGAGAATTTCTCGATGACGCCCGGCAGCATCGCTCCCATCACCGGCGCGCGTGCGCTCGGCATTTTCGGCGACAGCGTGACGACCGACCACATTTCGCCCGCCGGCTCGTTCAAGAAGACGACGCCTGCCGGAAAATATCTCGTCGAGAACGGCGTGGCCGTGGAAGATTTTAACAGCTATGGCTCGCGTCGCGGAAACGACCGCGTGATGACGCGCGGCACGTTCGCCAACGTCCGCATCAAAAACCTCATGGTGCCCGGTGTGGAAGGTGGCGTGACCAAGCTCCAGCCGTCCGGCGAACAGGTCAGCATCTACGACGCCTCGATGAAATATCAGGCCGAGAAAATTCCGCTCGTGATTCTTGCCGGGCAGGAATACGGCACGGGCTCGAGCCGCGATTGGGCCGCGAAAGGCACGAACCTGCTCGGCGTGAAAGCCGTCGTGGCGCAGAGCTTCGAGCGCATCCACCGCAGCAACCTCGTCGGCATGGGCGTGCTGCCGTTGCAATTCAAAGAAGGCACCACCGCGCAGACCTTGAAACTCGACGGCACGGAGACCTACGACATCGTCGGCCTCGACGCGAACATCAAGCCGCAGCAGGACCTCACGCTCAAGATCACGCGCAAGGACGGCTCCGTGGAAAATGTCGCCGTCCGCTGCCGCATTGATACGCCCATCGAGATTGACTACTACCAGCACGGCGGCATTTTGCCGTATGTGTTGCGCCAGTTGGTGGCGAAGGCGTAATTTAAATCAGTTTCAAATGCCGAATTTCTTGATGAGGTTCGGCATTTTTAGATCGAGTGAGTTGACGACTTCATTGTGCCGCTTGTGTTGAATTGCGTATGCTGCGGCACATGATTCATGATGTTCAAGCTACCCCAATGGACGTGGTTTTGCGTGATGTGCTGAAGCTGCCGTGGTGATGCCGCTGTCACCGGCATGTCACAAAAAATTATTTGGGTTCGAAAAGGTGAAACGGTAACTTGGCCTAGTTATGAAACAAACCCGTCGCCAGTTCGTCCGCACGCTATTTGTCGCCACGCAGGCCACCGCCTTGGCCCCGCTGTTATCGGGCAGGTTGCTGGCTGCCGGCAATCCGGCCGCGGCCCTGAACTTTTTGCTGGTTGGCGACTGGGGCAGGAATGGCGAGAAAGACCAGGTCGCCGTCGCCAAACAGATGGGGCTGGCCGCCGACCAGAATCCGGCGAAGTTCATCATTTCCGTCGGGGATAATTTCTACGAGGACGGGGTGAAGTCCGTGGACGATCCACAATGGCAGAGTTCCTTTGAGCAAGTTTACACCGCCGCCTCCTTGCAGGTGCCGTGGTGGTCAATCCTGGGTAACCACGATTATCATGGCAACTGCGACGCGCAGATTGAATACCACTTGCGCAGTCCCCGCTGGAACATGCCGGCGCGTTACTACACCCGCACGGAGCAAATTGATGCGGCCAACGCGGTGGACTTCTTCTACCTCGACACCACGCCGATGTCCAAGCTTGATGCGGACGAACTGATGTTTCATGGCAACGTGAAATCTCAGGATCTCGCCCGGCAACTTGCGTGGCTGGATGCCGCGCTCGCGGCGTCCACCGCGCCGTGGAAAATCGTCGTGGGGCATCACCCGGTTTATTCCGGCGGCCAGCATGGCGACACGCCGTATATCATCAAACACATCCTGCCGTTGCTGGAAAAATACGGCGTGCAGGCGTATTTCAACGGGCACGACCACGACTTGCAGCATTTGCAGGCGGGGAAAATCAATCTCTTCTGCACCGGCGGCGGTTCCAAGCCCCGCACGCAACTCAAGACCACGGCGCACACGAAATTCGGGCTGGGCTGCTCCGGGTTCATCGCCGCAACGCTGGCGGCGGAGCAATTGGACGTGCGGATGATTGACGACCAGGGGAAGCTCCTCTACGCGACAACCGTGCCGCGCAGGGCTTGAGAAGCTAACGAATAATTCGGGGCCAAATCAAACCTTGTTGCCGAAACGGGTAATGAGAAACGCCACGACTGCGGCGATACCCAGCACGGCGACGATGAGGCCGGCGATGAACTCCAGCTTCTTGTGCCGGAACGCGACGTTTTGTTTCGGGAAAAGCCATTTTGCCAACAGCCGGGACAGGAAAAAATCCTCCTTTTCCACCGTATTCATCAGCATGTAGCCGATGCAGGGCAGGCAAATCACCGCGACGACGAAATAGAAAATGCGCAACATGGGAAAACTTCAACGAAAACCGGTGGATTTGTTCAATGATGACTGCTCACGACAACATCCTTGCCGTTCCCGCTGGGGAGTAAAGCCCAAACTGCGCCGGCAGCGATTTGTCACCGATTTGTTGCCTTTGGCCTCTTTTTTGATCGTCGGCGGACGGTGGCAGGTTTTCCGCTTGATAAGCCGGGCGGGTAGGGCAGGATGGATTGCCAAGCCCGACGGCCAAATCGTCCGGCAAACGAACAATGGAAATTATCCATCGCAACCTCCGATTGCGCCGCCTGAGCTGGCTGCTGGCTGGCGGTCTTTGGCTGGGCGCGCTCGCGGCACGGGCCGATGAGCATTTCGATACGTTGGCGGTGAAAGGCGAATCGTTCACTAATGTCACCATCACCGAGGTTTCCAAAACGGACATTTATTTCATCCACGCGCGCGGAATGGACAACGCCAAGCTTAAGGATCTCGACCCGGCGTTGCAGAAACATTTCGGTTATAATTCCAAAGTGGCGGCGAAGGAAGAACAGGCGCACGTCGAGGCCAACAAAATTTATCACGACCAACTGTTGAAACAAAAGCCGCCCGAAGCCTCGGCGGCGGCTGATGACTTTGTGGCACCGAAACTTTATGCGCGATCGGTGCGCGGCCAGCAGATTGACCAGTTCATCGCGGAGCATTGGGTGGTGGGCCCGCCGGATACGCGGGGGAAATTCGTGTTGATTGACTTTTGGGCCACTTGGTGCGGGCCGTGCCGGCGATCCATCCCGGAACTCAATGAGTTTGCAGCGCGGTTCAAGGACCGATTGGTCGTCATCGGCCTGAGCAACGAATCGGTCGCCGACATTCAAAAGATGCATGATCCGCATATTGATTATTACGTTGCGAACGACACGCAATCGCGCATGGAAAAGATGCTGGAAGTGACGGGGATTCCGCATTGCATTCTGTGCGACCCCACGGGCACGGTGCGTTACGAAGGGATGCCGGGATTTCTCGACGACGCCAAACTGGAACATTTCCTCGATAAATACGGCCGGTGACTGGATTGGTCGCGGCAGTGGAAAGACTTCGTGAAAAAGATATTTATACTCCTGATTGTTTTGCTCCTCCCGCTGCTTACCGTGCGGGCAGACCTGAAACTCGTGCAGCAATCCACCGATACGAATGCGCCGTTTCAGGCGCGGCTATGGCTCAAAGACGGTAAGATGCGGCTCGAACAGCAGGAAAATACCAACGGTAGTTATGCTGTGATTATTGACCTGAACACGCGCGACTCGTGGACGTTGCTGCCGCATGAGCGGAAATATTTAAAGCGTTCCGGTGCGGCCATTTTGAAAAGCATGGCGCTAGACTTGAAGTTGTTCGGGAGCACCAATGAAAATTTCCAGATGCCCGCGCCGGCCTTGGATACTGGGCGTGTGGAACCGATGAACGGTTACGACACGGAGGTGTATGTCTGGCGCGGCACCCACGGGCTGACGCAAACCTTGTGGGTGGCGAAGGAATTTCCTGATTACGAAAACATCCGCGCAGAGCTGGCGCGGCTGGATCAATTCAACCGGACCGGACCGCACCCGAACGCGCAGCCAGAGTTGAGCCGGTTGCCCGGCATGGTGGTGCAAAGCGAGCAAAGGATGGGCGACGTGACCAAAACCGTGAAGTTAATTTCGGCAAAAATCGAACCGGTGGATGCGAAGTTATTTGAACTGCCGGCGGATTACACGTTGTGGGTGCCGCCGGCAAAGCCGCCGAAGCCGTAGGGAGTTTCGCAGGAAAAATTACTTCCGCATCAGCTTCAAATGGCCGTAGCCAACGAGGCGTTTGCTTTTCTCATCCCACAACCGATAGGTGATGGTCTTCAGACTGGCGAGCAACGTGATGGGTTTGACCTGCTGGAACAATGGGTCGGCGTGATGGCATTTTTCCAGGTGGTAATTCGGAATGCGCGGGCTCAAATGATGGATGTGGTGGTAGCCGATGTTGCCGGTGAACCATTGCAGGATGCGCGGCAGCTTGTAAAACGAGCTGCCTTGCAGCGCAGCTGCTGTGTAGCTCCAGTTGTCGCCGCGCTCCCAATACACATCCTCGAACTGATGCTGCACGTAGAACATCCACACGCCTGCACCGCCCGCCACCATGATAATGATGAGCTGGATGATCAAATAATCCCAGACGCCAAAGAAGGAAATGAGCGCCAGCATTAAGGCCAGCAACGCCGCATCCATGGCGTAAACGGAATGCCGCTCGCGGCGGCTCGCTTTCAGGGCGGGCACGCGTTGAATGAAAACGAACAGAACCACCGGCGCAACGATGAAGAGCACGCCGGGATTGCGCGCGAGGCGGTAGGCGAATTTTTTCCAGCGCGAGGCCTCGAGATATTCCTGCACGGTCATCGTCCAAACGTCGCCGGTGCCGCGCCGGTCGAGATCGCCCGCGCTGCTGTGGTGGATATTGTGTTCCCAGCGCCAATGAAAATAGGGTGTGAAGGCAAGCAGACCAGTGATGAAGCCGACCACGTCGTTCGCGATATTTGACTTAAAGAACGAGCCGTGGCAGCAGTCGTGAAAAATGATGAACGTGCGGACCAGAAACCCGCCGGCCAAAATGGCGAGCGGCACGACGAGCCACCACGAGATATCCCGGCACAGATACATCAGATACCACAAGCCGGCGTAGGGGACGAGCGTGTTGGCAACCTGCCATAGCGCGCGCCCGAGCGAAGGCTGCTGGTATTTCAGCACAATCTCCTTCCACACTTCCACGGGTGGATGGTTGCTGGCGCTGTCGGTTTTGGAATCGTTGTTCATGTCACAAATTGCCCACGGAAATCATCATTATTCTCACCCGCAGCGGTTGCACGCGTCAGGTTGAATCCAAGGCAGGTTGAAAAATCATAGCTCAACGGAGCGAATTCGGCAAAGCGATTTTTCCGCCTCGCCCGCCGGGCGGTGACGTGGTATTTCACTTTTGTGGCGGATGATTCATTCAAGGAATTTGTGCTGGACCAGTTGAGCGCGCTGTCGGACGTGCGGGCACGGGCGATGTTTGGCGCGCACGGATTGTATCAGGGCGAACATTTCTTCGGCATCCTCGACGAGGGCCGGCTGTTTTTTAAAACCGATGCGGTTTCTGAAAAAGAATACATCACGCGCGGCATGGGGCCGTTCACTTATGAAATGAAGGGCCGGGTGATGACGATGAGCTACTACGAGGTGCCGCCGGAAATCCTGGAACAGCCGCTGGAACTGGTGCTTTGGGCGCGGCGCGCACTTATCCTCGCTGCTCAAAAAAAAAGGCCGTCCGGAGACGGCCTTGAAGCAGCGGTGTGTGTTTAGGCTTTTTTCTTGGCGCCGAGTTTTGCCTTGAGGGCGGTCTTCTTGCGCTTCTGGTAGGCCTTGCGGCGTTTCTTGTGTTCAGCTTTGTTGTATTGTTTTCCCATAGGATTCGATTAACTTTGTTTCGCAATTGCGATTTCGTGTTCGCCACTATGAATTTTTACCCGCGCAGTTTCAATCTTTATTTGCTGGCCGCCGTGCTGCTGACGGCGGTCTGCGGCTGCCAGTCCACCAAAAAGGAGGACAAGCATCTCGCCATGCTGCGCATCCACATCGAGAACCGCGCCCAGTTGCCGAGCTCCAGCTTCGGTCGGACCATCTCGGTGCTGCGCTCGCAACCGGTGATGGTGACCATTAATTCCGAGCCGGTGTTGACCGAGGCCGATATAGCTTCCGCCTCGGTGCTCGACACGCCCGGCGGCCTTGCCGTGCAAGTGCACTTCAACGAGACGGGCACCTACACGCTCGAACAGTTCACCGCCGCCTATGCCGGCAAACATTTCGCCATCTTCGGCCAATGGACCGAGCTCGTGAAGGACAGCCGCTGGCTCGCCGCGCCGCTCATCAACCACCGCATCGCCAACGGCGAGCTTTCGTTCACGCCGGACGCATCGCCGGAGGAAATCCGCCAGCTCGTCGTGGGGTTGAATAACATGGTCAAGCATCTGGCGCAGTCAAAATAGCAATGAAATCATCCGTCGTAAGCCGGCTCGCGCTCGCCGGCCTTGTGAGCAGCGCCCTCATCGTCTCCGCCCAAACCCCGTTCCAATTTCCAACCGCCAACCACGCGCTCTATGAGGTTGGCGCGGAACTGAAATTTCTCGCGCCCACGTCGCCCGACCGTTCCTGGACCACCGGCAGCTTCGGCTGCGTGCGCACGGACGGCTGGCAGATGCACGAGGGTCTCGACATCCGCAGCCTTCAGCACGACCGCGCCGGCGAGCCGACCGATCCCGTCATGGCCACCGCCGACGGCACGGTGATGTATGCCAACACCAAGGCCGGCCTTTCCAATTATGGCAAATACGTGGTCATCCGCCATATCATTGACGGCATAGAAATTTATTCGCTCTACGCCCATTTGAGCGAAGTCCGCACCGCCGTCGGCAAGAATGTCCGCGCTGGCGAAGTCATCGCCATCATGGGCCGCACGTCCAACACCAGTGAGCGCATCGGCAAGGAGCGCGCCCACGTTCATTTCGAGCTGAATGTTTTTGTGAACGACAACTTCTCCGCGTGGTTTCGCAAGAACATGCCGGGCGAACGCAACGACCACGGCCTCTGGAACGGCCAGAACCTCGACGGCCTCGACCCGCGCGACATCTTGCTGGCCGAACACGACCCGGTGAAAAAGTTCAACCTTGCCACCTTCATCCGCAGCCAGACTGAGCTCTGCCGCGTGCTCGTGCGCGCCACGAATTTCTCCTACCTCAAGCGCTATGCGCCGCTCGTCCTGAAGAATCCCAAGGCGGACAAGGAAGGTGTCGCCGGTTACGAGATTGCGCTCAATTACAATGCCGTGCCGTTCGCGCTCATGCCTCGCGCGGCTTCCGAAATGAAGGGCGCGAGCCGGATTACCTTGCTCTCTGTGAACGAGGCCGAGAACCGCGCGCATCCCTGCCGCCGGCTGGTGATTCAAAAGGGCACGCACTGGCAGCTTACCGAGAAGGGGCTGCACGAAGTCGAGATGATCACCTACTGATTTCAGTTGCGCCGGGGGTGGTTCGGCCTAATTTCATGGGCAGCTGCCATGATTGAACCTGAAACATTTCCGCGCGCGCGCCGCTGTTCCGGCGGCTTCACGCTCGTGGAATTGCTCGTGGTCATTGCCATCATTGGCATCCTTGCCGCGCTGCTGCTGCCGGCGCTCAGTTCCGCCAAACAGCGGGCGCAAACCATCATCTGCCTGAACAATATCAAGCAGTTGGAGCTTTGCTGCCACCTCTACGCCGCCGACTACAACGACTTTTTTCCGCCCAATCAGGTCGGCGGCTTTGTGGCGGCGCCGAGCGGCACCAATGGCTTGAACGTCGTCACCAACACCGCTTCCTGGTGCCCCGGCATCGCGCCGCAGGACCCGCTCGTTGCCAACACCGTGGCCGCCGGCAATATCTATGCCTACAACAAATCTCCTGCCATCTACCATTGTCCCGCCGACCATTCCACGGTGGACGGCATGCCGGACACGCTGCGCACGCGGAGCTATTGCATGGATATCAGCCTGAGTTGCGCCGACGCCGTCAGCACTTACTGGAAGTTCACGCAGATCACCGTCCCGCCGCCCGCCGGCATTTTTGTCTTCATCGACACGCAGGAGCAGGACATCTGGGACGCTACCTTTGGCATCTTCTCGCCGGACAATTACTATGCCGACTACTGGTTGGATTTGGCGGCGGACCGGCATCAGCGCGGGGCGAACCTCTCCTTTGCCGACGGTCACGTGGAGCATTGGCACTGGCAGTCGCCAAAAGTTTTTCAAGGCGTGTGGTGGCCCGCACTGGATGCCGCCGACCTGGCCGACCTCCACCGGTTGGAGCAATGCGTTAAGCCCGGCGTGGAATGAGCGGGCTCAGGCCAGAGGAGAAAATCTTTTAACGCCAATCGTAAATCACCCCGCATTTTCCAGCGGGCGCGCGGAAATTTCCAGCATGCGCTCGATGGGCAACCGCGCGCGTTTAATGATTTCCGGCGGCAGTTCTACGCGCGGCGCGAGGTTCTTCATGCAGTCGCGCACCTTTACAAGCGTATTCATCTTCATGAATTTGCATTCGCTGCAACGGCAGCCGTCCGTCGGCAGGCGCATGGCGTTGAACACCGGCGCGCACAGAAATTCCTTGTCCGGACATTCCTTCCGCATCCGGTGGATGATGCCGCTCTCCGTCACGATGACGAACCGCCGCGCCGGGCTGATCCTGCAATAGGTGATCATCTTCTCCGTCGAGCAGACCGCATCCGCCAGCTCGCGCACCGCGCGCAAACTTTCCGGATGAACCACGACCTTCGCATCGGGAAATTGTTTTTTAGCCGCCAAAATTTGGTCGCGCTGGAACTCGACGTGCGCGTAACAATTCCCTTTCCACAGCGTCATCGGCCGGCCCGTCTGCTCCATCACCCATTGGCCGAGATTTTCATCCGGCACAAAAAGGAGGTCCCGGTCCTTCGGCGCGGCGTTGACGATTTTTTCCGCGTTGCCGCTCGTGACGATGACATCGCACAGCGCCTTCACCGCCGCGCTGCAATTGATGTAGGCAATCGTCCAGAAATTCGGATTGGTGGCCTGCAACTTGGCGAGGGCGGGGGCGGGGCAGCTTTCTTCCAGCGAACAGCCAGCGTCGCGGTCCGGCAGCACCACGATTTTGTCGGGGTTCAAAATCTTCGCCGTCTCGGCCATGAAATGCACGCCGCAGAAGACGATCACCGCCGCGTCCGTCTTGGCGGCCTGCTGCGCGAGGCCAAGAGAATCGCCCACGAAATCCGCCACGTCCTGGATTTCCGGCACCTGGTAATTGTGCGCGAGGATGACGGCGTTGAGCCGTTTCTTGAGCGCAAAAATCTCCTGCGCCAGCGGCGTGAACTTTTCTTTCGCCATCGCCGCGCGCGGCTTCATTTCGGCCACATCAATCATGGTGATAATTTTACTTGTCCGGGGTGAAACCGTCAAACCACCAGCGCCTTCGCCGCGATGTCGTGCCGGAACTGCGCGCCGTCAAAATGGATTTTTCCCACGGCGGCATACGCGGCGGCCTGCGCGGCCTTCAAATCCTTGCCCAGCGCCGTCACGCCGAGGACTCGGCCGCCGTTGGTGACGATCTGGCCGTCCTTCAACGCGGCGCCGGCGTGAAAGACTTTTACATTGGGCAGCTTGGCCGCTTCATCCAGGCCGAGGATGGGTTTACCCTTGGCGTAGTTGCCGGGATAGCCGCCGCTGGCCATCACCACGCACACGCTGGCGAGCGGGCTCCATTTCAACTCCAGCGAACCGAGCGAGCCGCAGACGCTGGCGGCGAGCAGCTCAACCAAATCATTTTCCAGGCGCGTCAGATAAACCTGCGTTTCGGGATCGCCGAAGCGGGCGTTGAACTCCAGGATCTGCGGCCCGTTTTTGGTGAGCATCACGCCGGGATACAGCAGGCCGCGATAATCAATCCCCTCAGCCACGCAGCCGCGCATGAAGGGTTTTAGGACTTTGTCCGCCACGTCGGCGAGCTGCGCGTCGGTGAGAAAGGGCGTGGGCGAATACGTCCCCATGCCGCCGGTGTTCAGGCCGAGGTCGCCGTCGAGCGCGCGCTTGTGATCCTGCGAGGTGGGGAAAATCTTCGCGGTCTTCCCGTCGCACAGCGCGTGGAGCGAAACCTCCGTGCCTTCGAGAAATTCCTGGATGACGACGTTCGCGCCCGCCGCGCCGAAGGCTTTGCCGACCATGATTTCGTCCACGGCCTGCTCGGCTTCGGTCTGGTTGGCGCAAATCAAAACGCCCTTGCCGAGCGCAAGGCCGTCGGCCTTCACCACGCATTTGCCGCCGAGCGCGGCGCAGAATCTTTTCGCCGCTGCCGCGTCTGAGAACGTCCCCGCCGCCGCCGTGGGAATGCCGTATTTCTCCATAAACTTCTGGGAGAAAACTTTCGAGGACTCGAACTGCGCGGCCTTTTGATTGACGCCCCAGATGCGCAGGCCGTGGGCTTGGAACAAATCCACGATGCCTAGCGCCAGCGGATTGTCCGGCCCGACGACGGTGAGGTCGGCTTTCTTCTCCTGCGCGAAGGCAAGCAGCTTGGGCAAATCTTCGGCGGAGAGGTTGACGCATTCGACGGCGCTGCCGTTCTTGGCGAGTCGCTCCTGCGCGATGCCGGCATTGCCGGGCGCGCACCACATCTGCGAGGCGTTGGGCGACTGCGCGAGCTTCCAGACGAGGGCGTGCTCGCGTCCGCCGGAACCGATGACGAGGATTTTCATGCGCGCAGATTGAAGCAGGAAGCAGGCGCGGAATCAATTTTACTTCCCGGCGGAATCGCCACCGGGCTGGAGTTCGATTTCCAAAGTAAGATTGCCCGTGGCGGGCACGGCGGTGCTCACCACGAGAATTTGCGTGTTGGGGTTGGGCTCGTTCACGCCGTCGTCCGGCGGCTGCGCGCTGGCGATTTCAAACGTGGCGCCGGCGGGCGAAAGAATTTTGGCCGTCAGGCTTTTGCCGGCCTGCCGCAAGGTGGCCGTGCTTTGGTCCACGCTGATTTTGGCGTGCGTGACCATCTGCCAGCGCACGGTGAGGCCGGGACTGGCGGTGGCAATGTCATCGCGGATGTCCACGCGGCGGTTGTCGCCAACGTGGAAGTGGCGCAGCACGCTGCCCGCCTGTCCGCCGAAGATGGCCGTGAGGTTCACGGTGGCGCTGTTGGCGTTGAAGCTGAGGATGCGCGCATCGGCTTTCACGCTGTGCAATTTGCCGCCGAGCGTGAGGGTGTTGTGGCTGAAATTATTCAGCCGGAAAACGCGCCAGCGGTCGCTGTCCTGTTTCATATTGAACAGCGACCAACCCTTGGACTCGACGGAATAATAATCCTGTGCGCCGAGGTCGCTCGCCCAGCGCACGCCGTCGGCATCCAGCACGAACGAGCCGGCGTCCATGTGCGCGTGGTTGACGCTGGCGGAGCCGCCCTTGAACGCGAGGAAGAGCGCGTTGGTGTCTGTCCACGAACTGCGAAAAACGCCGACGGGATTCGGGCCGTCGCCATGCCACGCGAGCGGCAGCGCGGGCGGGGGAATTTCCCCGGGCAAGCCGTCCAGCCAAAACGCCAGCAGCGGACTCAAGCCATCGTCCTTTTCGTCGCTGGCCGTCCGCGCCAGTTTGTGCCGGAGAATTTCGTCCTGAAAATACACCAGCGCGGGATAATGCAGCCGCTGTGCGAACCAAAACAGGGTGGGTTCAAAGGCCACGCCGTCGCCGCCGTCGGAGAAATTGAACGGCCGGCCGGTGGGCCCGGTTTGTTCCACCAAGGCCGCCGCGCTGGCGAGGAAGCCGGGAGATTTGGGCAGGTTCCAATCCGTGCCTAGCGCGGATTCGAGCGCGGAGATCATCAGCACCTGATAGGTCGTGCCGTAATTCCAGTAGCCCGGGCCTTCGGGATAAATGCCGATGGGCGCATAAGGTTTCAGGCCGTTGGGATTGTCCGTTTGCGCGCGCGTGAGCAGCTCCCGCGCGATGGCGGGCTGCTCGTCGGCGATGGCCAGCGCGCCCAGCGTCAGTCCGCCGAAGCAGACCTGGTTCCAGTTCATCGTGGCGCGATACCAGGAGTTGTGCGGCTCTAACCCCGGCGTGAGACCCTTTTCGACGATGGCTTGGCGCAGGGTGGCTTTGGTTGCAGGCGACAAATCGGCAAACAGCCAGTCGTAGCCGAGCGCCACCGCCGCCGTCATTTCCGCCGTGTCGAGAAAATGCGGCGGGTTCCAGTCCTTGAACGCGGCCACGGTCAGCAGGTCTTGCTCCGCGTGGTTGAGGAAAACTTTTTCGCCAGTGAGCCGGTAGGCGAAGCTGCAAAGTTCGACGCGGCGTAAGGTGCTTCGCGAAACTGCCAGCAGTCGTTTGCCTTCCTTTTTATAAACGATGGCCGGTTCGCCCAAAGTCGCGCGGGCGTCCTCGACGATATGCCGGAGCAGCGCGTCCAGATCCGGGTCGCTTTGCCGGCGGCGCTGGAGCTTTTCCCAGTCGGCACTGGTGGCGAGCAGGCGCGGATGTTCGGGACGCAAGCCGGCCAAAATGTCCCCGGCAAGACTTTGCCCGCCGAAAACGGAAATGGCCGTCAGGCCGGCGAACAGGAAAGCGCCAAGTCTTTTCATGGATTACTTCAAGTCCGGCCCGAGGGTCTGTTGCGCGCCGCGCTCCAGATGCAGTTCGGCGGTGAGATTGCCGTAACGGATTTTGGCGGAGCCGTCGCCGCTGATATTTTTGATGGTGGCGGAAACGAGCTTGCCGTCCTTCCACTCCTCGCCGACCTCGTAACCGCCGCGCGCGCGCAGGCCGGAAATTTTTCCGCTCGGCCACACGGCGGGCAGGGCGGGGAGCAATTCGATTTCCCCAGTCTGGCTTTGCACCAGCATCTCGGCGATGCCGGCGGTGATGCCGAAGTCGCCATCAATCTGCATAGGCGGATGGAGGCCAAACAGGTTGATGCATGTATTCCGGCTGGAGAAAAGCTGCTGCAACATCTGGTGCGCGTGCTCGGCGTCGCGCAGCCGGGCGTAAAGCGCCGTGCGCCAGGCGAACGACCATTCGCGCACGTCGCTGTCCGGCGCGATGCCGCGCGCGTCGAGCGTGACCTTCGCCGCCGCCGCGAGTTCCGGCGTTTTGCCCGCGCTGATTTGCGCGCCGGGATAAACCGCGAACAGATGCGACGTGTGCCGGTGATGGTCGTTGGGCGTGTCGAGCTCGGGCGATTTGGCGATGGCGTTGGTGCCCTTCTTCTCGACCATACATTCCATCAATTGTCCCCAGCTGCCGACCTGCGGCGTGACGAGGCGGTCGCGCAGCGCGGCGATCTGGTCGCGGTAATCCTTGTCCACGCCGAGCGCGTCGGCAGCTTTTACATAATTGTTGAACAAGTCCCAGACGATTTCCTGGCTGTAAGTCACGCCGTCCTCGTCCGGGCCGTGTTCCGGCGACCACGCTTTCGGCACGACGAGCTTGCCATTGGGCAACGCCTTCAAATGGTCTTCCCAAAATTCACACGTCTCGCGCAAAATCGGATAGGCGACGGTGCGGAGATAATTTTTGTCCTGGCCGAATGCGTAATGTTCCCACAGGTGCTGGCAATACCAGGCGTTCGCGGTCTTGTCCCACTTCCAGCCCATGCCGCCGGTGATGTTGTGCGAGGTGCGGACGGCGAAGCCGCGCTTTGTAAAACTCCCGTCGGCCAGCCGAAAATCTTTCGCTGTCGCCGTCGCCACGCGCCACGCGGGAATCTGGCTCGCGAGCAGGTCAAACAGCGGCGTGTGGCACTCGCCGAGGTTCGCGACCTCGACCGGCCAGTAATTCATCTGGATGTTGATGTTCGCATGATAGTCGCTGTGCCACGGCGGCGAGTTGTTGTCGTTCCACAAGCCCTGCAAATTCGCCGGCAAACCGCCGGGGCGCGAACAGGAAATCATCAGATAGCGGCCGTATTGAAACAGCAGCGCTTCGAGTCCGGGGTCAACCGTCTTAAACGCCTCCAGCTTGCGCTGATCCGTCGGCAGCGCCGTCTGCGCGGCGGTGGACTGGCCGAAGTCCGCGCTGACGCGATTGAAAAACGTCTGATAATCCGCAATGTGTTCCGCCTTCAGCCCGGCAAAACTTTTCTTCGCCGCCGCGTCCAGTTGCGCCGTCACGCGTGCGTGCGGATCCTCGCCATGATATTTTTTGGTGTAGTCAAAAATGTAATCCGTGCCCGCCGCGATGAGCAGCGTGAGGCGGTCACAACCGGAAAACGAAATTTGCGCGCCGTTGGTTTGCCCGGCGATGCCCGGTGCCAAGCCCACCGATCCGCCTTCATGCAGCACCAGCAGTTGCCACTCGAACTTCATGCCGTTGTCCAAAGTGCCGGTGGCGGTGAGGCGGTTTCCCTCCTCAACGATTTTGGCGTTGTGCGCATCCGCCAGCTCGATGCTGCCGGTGCAAGCTGCCTTTTTATCGGCCGTGAACTGCGCCGCCAGCACTTCCGCCGGATGGCTGCAAAAAAACTCGCGCTGAAATTTCACGCCATTCGCCGTGTAGCTGACGTGCGCCAGCGCGTCCGCCAAATCCAGGTCGCGGCGGTAATCGGTGGGATTGCCTGTGTCGGAAAAATTCACGAACACATTGCCCAGCACCTGATATGCGCCCATCGTTTTGTAGTCGCCGGCGGTATTTTCGCCGCCCGTCCACAGGCTGCTCTCGTTGACGCTGATGCGCTCGCGCCCCGGCGCGCCGAAGAGCAGCGCGCCCATCCGCCCGTTGCCAACGGGCAAGGCCTCGTTCATCGGCCTGCTGTCGGCGGCGGGCTGCTGATACCAGAGCGTCAAATCGGCGGCAGACAAGCTGGCGGTGCCGGCCAGCGCGAAAAGGATGACGGCAATGATTTTGTTTTTCATGCGAACGGGGATGGAAGCAGGTTTATTTTTCAAATTCAACCTGATTGACGATTTCTGCCGACTGAAGTTTCACCAAACTTTCGTTCGTGCCGAAATCCGGGCGCGCCTTCGGCTCCAGAAAAATCGGCGCGTCTTTGCGCAGCGGCAAAATCTCCAGCCGCAGGTCGCCGTTGAAAATCTCCGGCGCGTAACGCTGCAAGCCCAAATCAAATTCGCGGCCGCTGTAAAAGTCGTCATTGAGCAATTTGCCGTTCAGCGTCAACCGCGCCACGTTACCGACATAGTGAACCCTCAGCAGTGGGTTGCGGTTCAATTCCAGCCGGGCTGGCAGCCGGATTTTCCAAATGGCGGCGTTCGTCCAATCCGCCTCCGTTGGCGCGAGGGCTGTGTGCGACCAGCCTTGACTGAGCGGAATCTGCCGCGCCGCGCCGGCGGGCTGCAACAGTTCCGTTTCCACTTTTTTCTCCAAAACTTTTTTTGGCTTCTCAAAACTAACGCCATGGCCGTCGCTGTTTTTTTGCAACGCCAGCGAATCGGCCTCGCTCAATAACATTATGCGAATCTTGCCGCCGGATTTCGTTTTTAACATGAAGGCTGGGGGGTGTCCCGTCTGAACATCTTCAAAGCAAATTAGATCGTTTTTTTCTCCGGCCACAGCAACTTCAAACTCGGCCTTTACGCCCGGCGTCTCGGCGAAGTAAAAAGTGGGCACGTCCGCATCAATCTTGCACACCGGCTGCGCGGTGGCGTAAATCAATTTCGCGCCGCCGAGGTCGAGATTAAACGGCCAGTAAAAAAATTCGTCCGCCGGAATTGTCACGGGCTGCTTAGGGAAAACAAATTCGCCGACGGACAAATTTAATTTGAACTGCACATTCGTTTTCGCGGCCAGCGGCTGGAGGCGCTGATAATTGTTCACGAAAACGTAGCCGCTGCTGCCGTCCGAACGCACGGCCCAGCGCAGCGTGGCAAAGTCGGTTTTGTTCGTCGGACACAAATCCGGCAAGGTCGCGGGCATTTGCGCGAGCGGCGCGCCGAAGTCGTGGAGAAACAAATGCAACCGGCGCAGCCAGTAGTATTGCGGATTGATCTGGCCGAACTCGCCGAGTGGCGCGTTGAAATCGTAATTTTTCACTGGCAAATCATTGGGATAGCCGGTGGCTTGCGATTCCTGCATCGTCGTCAGCTTGCCTTCGGGATTCTGGCCGCCATGATACATATAATAGCCCATCAGCGAACTGCCGCTGCCAAGCTGGCAGAACGCGACAGACTCGACATCGCGCGGGTCGAGGTTGATACGGCGGTGATAGGAGGTCTCCATGCCGCCACCCACCTCGCAGGTGAGGTGGGGATATTTCTCCGTGCCAACGGAATCACCCGCCTGACGTTTGCCCAACAAGTCGGTGCCCACCCCGGTGTCGGTGCGCGTGAGGTGGAAAGCATAAACTCCCCATCCGTCGCCCAGCGGTTTCAAGTTGTTTTGCCAGAAACCATCCGCATAGCCGCCAAACAACGGCAGCAGTTCGCCCAGCGGCACGGGCGACTTCATCGCCGGCCAGCCAGTCTTGTCATAAAGCGGCACGTCAATGCCGGACTCGATGGCGATTTTTTTCAACGTCATCAGATAATTCGGCGAGCCGCCAAATTCGTTATCCACTTGGATGCCGATGACCGGGCCGCCGTCCTTCCACAATTCGCCGCGCATCTGTTCCGCGATTTGCGCGTAAAGAATTTTTACCGCTGCGAGAAAATTGGTGTCCGTCGAGCGCAGCTTCCAGTCCTTGTGCGCCACGACCCAGTCGGGAAAACCGCCGTTGCGGACTTCGCCGTGACACCAAGGGCCGCAGCGGACGACGACTTTCAAGCCGACATCGTTGCACGTCTGTAAAAACTTTTTCAAATCGCGCTGGCCGCTCCAATCCCACTGGCCTTCGATCTCCTCGTGATGAATCCAGAAAACATAAGTCGCCACGATGTCCACGCCGCCGGCTTTCATTTTCAAAAGCTCATTGCGCCACTCGGCTTGCGGCACACGCGCATAGTGCATTTCACCCATCACGGGAAACACCGGCTGGGCGTCGAACAACAGGCTGCGGCTGTTCACACCGATTTCGTGGCCGGCGGGATTTTTGGTCGTGCCGAGCTTGAAATAGCCGGTCTCGGCGGGCGGCGGCGTTTGAATCGTGGCCGTGACGACTTCGGCGCGGAGCGAAATTGCAAATGCCAAACTGGTGCATACGACAGCGAGCTGCAATCTTCGAGGCTGGAAATTCATCTCCGCAGGTTACGCGGATGAGGTGAATTTGGAATGAAAAATTTCCGCCAGTCTCTCGCTAGGGTTCAATTGTCCGTCAATGAACCTTAGCGGCTGAAAACCGCCAGCTTGGCATGGTTGCTCTTCAATCGGACAAATGTTAAAAATATCTCATCATCGTTGTTTTGAGTTCCTGGCAAAATCAACTGCTTTCACAAATGAAATCTTGGTGGCCGCACATCATAAAAAAAATTCTCGCAATTATTCCATTCACGTTTGCCGCAGCCGGCTTCGGCGGGGATGGCACGGCCCAAATTGAAGCCAGCTTTTTGAATCCACCCGTTGAAGTGCGCCCAGGCATCTGGTGGTTTTGGGGCGAATCGGTCACCACCGACCACGGGATCACGCAGGATCTGGAATCGCTCAAACGGGTCGGCTTCGGCGGGGCGGTGATTTATGAGCAGTCGTTCAGCGACCGCCCCGAAGCGCTGAAAAGCCTCTCGCCGGACTGGCTGGCGCGGGCGCGTTTTGCCGCCGCCGAATGCGCACGGTTGGGACTAAAGCTGGAAGTTAATGTCAGTGACGGCTACGTCGCGGGCGGTCCGTGGATCACGCCCGCGCTGGGAATGCAGCGGCTGGTCGCGAGTGAAACGGAAATCGAAGGCGGACGCACGGTTTCCCTTGCGCTGCCGAAACCGCCAGTGGTGCTGGATTATTATCGTGACGTGGCTGTGCTCGCGTATCCTGCCCCGGCGGGCAGCGGAAACCCATTGACCGCACCGAAAGTCAGCAGTCTGCCTGCGGGTATTGATTGCAAGCAACTTTTCAACACCGATGGCCGGACGAAGGCGCACATCGCGCCAAATCCAGATGGCCAACCGGTATTTGTTCAGCTTGATTACGGCCAACCGTTCACGGCCCGCAGTCTGACCTATGCTTCGCGCTCAAATCTGAAAGCCCTGGTCATCGCCACGGAGGTGCCGTCATCGTGGGCGGATGATTTCTTAGGACAGGGCATGAAGCCGATTCCGCCGCTCGGCAGTTTGGAGGCGAGCGATGATGAAAATACTTGGCGCAGGGTTTGCAGCATCCCGGGTTTCGGCACGCAGCACGACTCGTGGACGCAGCGGACGGTTGCCTTTCCGGCGACGACGGCACGATTCTACCGGCTGAAACTGGATGTCCCAGAAGAGGGGTTGTCCATCGGCGGCGTTGGCTTGCGCGGCGAGGCGCGCATTGACCAGTGGGAAAGCAAGTCCGGCAATATCGTGGATTTTTCCAATCCTGACCGCACGCCGGATTATCATGGCGATGAAGTGATCGACCCGGAAAAAATTCTCGACCTAACAACAAACCTTGGAGCGGACGGTAAATTAAATTGGAATGCGCCGCCGGGTCATTGGGCTATTTTGCGTCTGGGCCACACGCCGACCGGTGCGAAAACCAAACATGGCCGACCAGAAAATCTCGGCCTCGAATGCGACAAGTTGAGTGCGGCCGCGACCGCCGTGCAGTTTTCTAACTACGTTGGCGTCATTTTGCGCGAAATTCGCCGCGTGCCGGGCGCGAAGCTCGCAGGCATCAATATTGACAGCGCGGAACACGGCTCGCAGAACTGGACGGATGATTTTGAATCGCAGTTTGAAAAACGGCGTGGTTACGCGCTGCGAAAATATTTGCCGGCGATGATGGGGCACGTGGTTGGCAGCCGCGAGCTTTCCGATAAATTTCTTTTTGATGTGCGCCGCACGATCGCCGATCTCATGAGCGATGAGTATTTCGGCACGTTCCAAAAACTTTGTCGCGCCGAGGGCATGACCTCGATGGCCGAGGCGCCGGGCATTGCGACGTGTCTGCCGAGCGACAACATCCAGGCAAAAGGCCGCACGGATATTCCGATGGGTGAATTTTGGATGAGCCAGCCGGACGGCACGATGGACTGCAAGGAAACCGCGAGCGCGGCGCACGTTTACGGCTGTCCCGTCGCCGCCGCCGAGGCCTTCACCGGCAGCCGTGCGGATGCGCATCCGGGCATGATGAAGCCGTTCGCTGACGCGGCGCTGGCACTTGGCATCAACCGCTTTGTCGTGCTCGCCTATGTGCATCAGCCTTGGGATGACAAACAGCCCGGCGTCACGCAGGACCGGTTTTATGTGCCTTACCAGCGGCACAACACCTGGTGGGAAGACGGCAAAGATTTTTGGATCTCGCTGGCCCGCTCGTCGCAACTGATGCGCGAAGGGCGTGCGGTGGCCGACATTCTTTATGACCTCGGCAACGACACGCCGCTCAAAATCGCCACCTGGCGGATGCGACCAGTTCCGCCCGCCGGTTATGATTACGATGTCTGCGGCGACGAAGTGCTCGTCAACCGCGCCAGCGTGAAGGACGGGCGCATCGTGCTGCCGGACGGCATGAGCTACCGGCTCCTGATCCTGGCGGGCGGAGATAAAATGACGCTCGGCGCGGCGCAAAAACTCCGCGAACTGGTTTACGCCGGCGCCTGTGTGCTCGGTTCCGTGAAGCCCATTGGCTCGCCCTCATTGACCGATGGGAATGACGGTGACGCCGAGGTAAAAAAAATCGCCGATGAACTGTGGGGCACAAATCCGTTGCCCGCGAAAGGTGAAAAGCAAACTGGCGCGGGCCGGATGTTCTGGGGGGCAACGCCGGCGGAAGTCCTGACCGCGCTCGACACGCCGCGCGACTGGGAAATTGTCGGCGGCGACAAAGTGGCTAATTTTCTCTGCGCGCACCGGCGGACAGCCGACGCGGATTTTTATTTTGTAGCGAACCACCAGCCCCGCGCCGCAAAAATGACCGTTGCCTTTCGGTTGACGGGAAAAACTGCCGAACGCTGGGATGCGGACACCGGAATGATTTCTGAAATCACCGGCAGTCGCGAAGCCGGCGGGCGCACCGAAGTGCCGCTGACGCTGGAGGCGAATGCGTCGACTTTTGTCGTGTTTCGCAAAACGGACGATGCTTTGCCGCCGCGTCCGCAGGCCGAAACGAATTTGATCGCCGATTTGCCGGTGCGTTTGGAATTGGCCGGGCCGTGGAATGTCCGCTTCACGCCCGGCTGGGGTGCGCCGGACCGGGTCACCTTCACCAATTTGGTTTCCTGGACCGACCAGCCTGATTTTGGCATCCGGCATTATTCCGGTTCGGCGGTTTATGCGAAAGAGTTTGATTTCCCGGCGGTGCGCCCTGGCGAGCGCCTGGTGCTCAATCTTGGCAACGTCGGCGTGCTGGCCGGGGTTAAATTAAATGGCCGCGATCTCGGTGTCGTTTGGAAGGAACCTTACGCCGTGGATGTCACCAGCGCGTTGCGCGCCGGGAAAAATTCATTGGAAATCCGCGTCGTGAATCTTTGGGTCAACCGGCTGATTGCGGATGCCGGTCTGCCGCCGGAGCAACGCCTGACTTGGGCAACGTGGAATCCCTTCCACCCAAGCGATGCTTTGGTCCAATCCGGCTTGCTTGGCCCGGTGACCATCCTAACCGCGAAAAAACCGCAACCCTAAACATCATGGCTGCGGTTCGCGACCAAGCAGATTATTCCACCCGCGCTTCGCCCTTGCCTTTGACGACTTCGCCAATGACCCACGCCTTGTGCTTTTGGGCGTTGATGAATTTCAAAACGTCCTTCGCCTTGTCGGCGGAAACAATCGAAACCATGCCGATGCCCATGTTGAACACCTGATAAAGCTCGTCGTCCGGCACGCCGCTCTTCTGCTCGATGATCTGGAAAATCGGCAGCATGTCCCACGAACCTTTTTTGATGACCACGTCGAGCGATTTCGGCAGCACGCGCGGAATGTTGTCCACAAAACCGCCGCCGGTGATGTGCGCGAAGGCGCGCACCTGATCCGGCTTGCCGACGAGATTGAATTTCTTGAGAAGCTTTTGCACCAGTGGGCCGTAGCTGATGTGTTCCTTCAATAATTCTTCACCAACGGATTTTTTCAATCCGGGAACTTTGCTCGACGGTTTGTAGCCGAGCTGCTCGAAAAAGATTTTCCGGCCGAGCGAATAGCCGTTTGTGTGCAGGCCGCTTGATTCGATGCCGATGACCACGTCGCCGCGCTTCACGGTTTTCTGGCCATTGAGCATCCGGGATTTTTCCACCACGCCGACGATGGTGCCGCTCACGTCGTATTCGCCTTTTTGGTAAAAGCCCGGCATCTGCGCCGTCTCGCCGCCTATGAGCGCACAGTTATTTTCCGCGCAGGCGCGGGCGAAACCCTTGATGATTTCCGTGAACACGTGCGGCTCCAACTTACCGGTGCCGAGGTAATCGAGGAAGAACAGCGGTTCCGCGCCGAGCACGGCGATGTCGTTCACGCAATGGTTCACGAGGTCTGCGCCGATGGTGTCGTGCTTGTCCTGCTGGAAGGCGATTTTCAGCTTGGTGCCGACGCCGTCCACGCTGCTGACGAGAATCGGCTCGCGATATTTTTTCACGTCCAGCGCGAACAGGCCGCCGAAGCCGCCGACCTTGCCGAGCACCTCGCGGCGATGCGTGCTGGCGAGCAACTGGGGCAGGGTGGCTTTGACTTTATTGCCGAGATCAATATCAACGCCGGCGGCGGCGTAAGCTTTTTGCTTCTTCATGTGGCGCGGATTAAACCGAAAAATGGCGGAGCGGGCGAGAAAATTTCGCGGCGACAGCAAGCGAAACTAAAACCGCCTTACACAACGAAACCCAGTGATGTTGGCTGCGGAGTTTGGGGCTGCGTAAGTATGAAGGCCGCATCGTGCGAAAATGGCGTTGTTGTTCCAATCACCACCGCGCATGACGCGATTGCTGCCCGATGCCGGGCCAGTTGGATTGTTGGGAGTCGGTTAACCATAAGGTGTCCCATACCAGTCCCAACACCATTCAAACAAATTCCCCGCCATATCATACAGTCCATACCCATTTGGCGAGAACGAGCCTACGGGACTCGTGTAGGGCTGCGGGGCGGAAACAAAGTTGGTGTTGTAACCGCTCGGACCTAAATCTCCGAAGTCGATGCCATGTTGGTTGAGGTTTAATATTCCGTAATAGTTGGCTTGGCTTTCGGAAATTGTGTTGCCCCACGGATACCGCTGCCCACTCAAGCCACCGCGCGCCGCTTTCTCCCATTCTGCTTCCGTAGGTAGCCGATAACCGGATGCAGCCCAATTCGCATACACGGCTGACTCGTTGTTGGTTAATATTTTCGTCAATGCGGCATCATTGTAATAGACGGGCGTAAAACCTTCCTGCTGTGAACGCGCATTGCACCACTTTATCGCGTCAAACCAATTCAAGCCCTGAACTGGATGGTTGGTGGCTTTGCCCGCACCTGCGAAGTCAAATGCATAGCCATGGTTTGTGGCGTAGAGATACACATTCGTCCACAGGCCATAGCTCACAAGATTTACCTCCATGTAAAATCCCGACGCGTAAATATTCGTCGGGATGGCATCGGCTTCACCATCTATCGTGTCGCCCATTGTGAATGTTCCAGCAGGAATGAGCACCATGCCGGAGGGCGGGCTGGGGTCAACGATTCGGTTGGTGTTGATGCCATTTGTGACAGGTATTTGAACATAATCCACCCAATTACTGACACCGCCCAGCGAGATGGCAGTCTGGACGCTATAGTTCGTT
Organism: uncultured Verrucomicrobia subdivision 3 bacterium; assembly: GCA_903889895.1. GTDB lineage: Bacteria > Verrucomicrobiota > Verrucomicrobiia > Limisphaerales > UBA11358 > UBA11358. Next base: position 22,580 of record CAISYZ010000144.1, read on the forward strand.
CCCGCCAGCGCGTTGGTCCAGATTAGTGAGCCATCAGCTTGGAACGCCGTGATTTTCGTCGCCGCTGGTCCGACAATCCGAAAGAACCGTGTGCCTTGAGCGGCGGCTTGATGCACGCTGACGAGCATAGCCAGAATGATGAGGGATTTAATCAGCGTAAATCCGCTAAGTCTCCTTTTGGCCGAAAGCGTTTTCATGGCGGCTGAAACTGTAACTCCGCCCGCCCCGGCGACAAGCCCGTTTTTTCGTCCCAACGGGACTCTTGCCAGCGTTAGAAAACGCTGGATTTGCAAGGGTTTTCTGCGGGGCGGGTAGCCGGGTGTCAGTGAAAATGTCAGTGAATCGGCGGTGGTTTCGGCCATCCGCTAAGATTCACCAGAACTTCAGCACTACCCGCCCACTATCCGCTAACTCATCTGACCTGTAATGCTTCATGATTCAGAACAACAAAACACGAACCATGAAACATCAGTTCATCCTGTTCCAACGCGCGGGCATCTTCTATTGCGAAGACACCGGCACCGGCAAGCAAACCTCGCTCCGCACCCGCGACCGCGACCAAGCCCAACGGCTGCTCAACGCGAAAAACGAAGCGCTGCGCCAGCCCGCCATGAATCTGCAAATCGCGCAGGTGTATTTGCACCACAGCGACCCGGCCCTCGCCTCGCGAACGTGGCAGAAGGTAATGGAGCACATCATCACCACCAAGCACGGCAGCACACAGGCGCGCTGGCGTTCTGCCATCAAGGACAAGGCGTTTGATTTGATCCGGCATCGCCGCCTGTTGGAAAGCACCGGCGAGCAGTTTCTGACGGTCTTGCACGCCGGCACGGTGGCGACCAATCTTTATTTGCGGCGCATCCACCATTACGCCGTGACGATGCACTGGCTGCCGTGGCCGGTGCTGTCCAAACTGCATTGGCCGCCGCTGGTGTATCAGGCCAAGCGCGCCATCACCCTGGACGAACACTGGCAACTGCTGGCCGTTGAACGCAGCCCGGTGCGGCGGGCCTTTTATGAAATCCTCTGGCACTTTGGCGGCTCGCAGACGGACATGGCCCGGCTGACCGCCGAGGACATTGACTGGCAAAGGCAGACGATTGCCTACCGCCGTCACAAAAGCGGCACGATGGCAGTGCAGGCCATCGGCGCGGAAGTTGCGGCGGTGTTGCGAACGCTGCCCCAGGCCGGCTATTTGTTTCCAACGCTGGCGGACATTTCGCCGAGCTACCGAGGCCATGCCTTTGTTTACCGGTTGAAACAGTTGGGCATCACCGGCCTGACATTGCACAGCTACCGTTATGCGTGGGCCGAACGTGCCAAAGCCGCCGGTTATCCCGAACGGTTTGCGATGCAAGCCTTGGGTCATAAAAGTGAAGCGGTGCATCGGGCGTATGCAAAGCAGGCGGCAGTGGTGTTGCCACCGCTGGAGGAATACGAATTGCCGAAGCGCAGCGCCCCGGCGCAGCTATCGGCATTGCTGCCGGAGGCGAGCCGGAACTAGTCAGCCAGCGGCGCAAGTTCTACCGGACGCCCGCCGGAGCTTTTCTGGCGGGCGTTTTTGGCGTGCCAGTGTTGGTAAATCGTGCTCGACACGCGCACCAGCCAGTTGCGGTCTTTGACGGCTTCCAACAAATCCGTCGTGGCAAAAAACTTGATGCCGTTGGCGGGAGGATTGCCCAGCGGTTTGATCAGCTTGGCCGCGACCAGCGCCGGTATGTCATGCGGCTGGCAGTTCAACACCCATGCCGCCTGCTCCGCCGTGAGGCGGGCCGGCAACTGGCCCAGCAGTGTCAGAAATTGGTGTTGATCGTCGCGCATAAATCTTTTCTGCAATCGCCCGGTGTTTCCTGCCGAACGGCATTTGCATCAGGGCATAGGAATTCTACAAGGAGCCTTTGCCGGCGGTCGGCGGGCGGGCGCTCCGCGCCCGCCCACCGAGCCACCGGCCAAGGAATCCATTCAATTTGACACGCGCCACAGTAGCTTTGGCGTTTTATCGGCGGCATCCACTGGCGGATTTTCAGGAATCATTCTAGCGCGCCAACATCCCTGCTTTCAGGGGCAAGCCAGCGCATGATTTCCCATGCCCGCAACCACCGAGGCTGTCTCATCGTAAAGCCTACTCGCACGAGGAACGCCCTGGCCGTTAGACCCTCGCACTTTCGACACCAGCCCGTTTTATCATGTGTCCCGGCCGCAGCGTCTGTCTCCACTCTCGTCTATACTCGCTATCAAACGAATAACCGACGAAGACAGCGTCACCGTGTTCGCAAAGCTGTATTTGTTCAGCTCGTATGCGTTTGCCCCCAGGCACTTCGCAACGTAGTCCGCGCCGGCCAGTGCGCGGTCATATTGTCGAACATCTACGCGCGCACCACCGGATTGAATCTTCCACAGATGTTCCATCTGATGTTGCAGCGTGTGATAGTTGCGGGTAGCAGTTCCCCCCACCAGACAGTGGAAGTGGAAACGCCCATTTTCTTCGCCGACTTCACCCCGCAGTGCGATGAGCAGGCGATTATAGGGGACACCACAGACTTTGGCCGTTTCTTGCAACCAGCGCCATGCCATGCCGTAACAAATGTTTGTTCGAGGGACGTTGCCCTTAAATGTCGGCGTTGCAAAAAAGTCCCACTGCACCCTTGCCAGTGAAATACCAAAGTCCGTGGCGACCTCGGAACGGCGGATCGGCTCGCGCCAATCCCTGTCTATCCGAGGATTTTTCGAGGCCATAAGCTTTTACTTTTTGGCTTCGGTGATGATGCTGCCCAGCAGGGTAGCTTTGCCGCCATTTTCACCGTGGCGGATTTTGGCCACGCCCACCTGGAGCGTAGTGCCTACCGACTTGCCCCACACTTTGGAGCGTTCATCGTCCTTCGTTCGGTAGTAGAGCATTTCCTCCATGCGGTGTTCCGCCGGGTTGCTCATGTCCATGCAGAGCAAATCATACGATTCGCCTGCGGGTTTGCCGTTCTTGGCCGGCCACGTATTGTGAACCTCCTTGAACACAGTTAAGGTCATGATCATTTTATTGCCTTTCGTTTTTTGTTTCCGGCATCGTTTTTGGTTCCTGACCGCAGCCGGGCACGGACATGGAATTGCACCGCTGGACACGGTTTCCCGCCCTTTGTGCGTTTGCGATAGAAGTTGCTTTACCAATTTCCATGCTGACGTTTTAACACGTCGCATGAAGAAGAACTATGAAGTGGAAAAAAAACTGACTTCAACCTTTTCGGGGCTTCCGGGGCCGACCGCCTTCGTTGAGTTTCAACTTGATGGAACGGGCGAGACTGACGAGTTGATCCAGGTCTTGAATTTCAATCCAATACGGATGACTAAATGGAACCAGCCAGTTCCATAAATCTTCCATGCGTTTGGGCGGTTCAGCCTTTAACATTGCTTCAATTTCAGGCCAACAAATCAGCAACATCTCGTAGGTGTTCTTCAGTTTGATTTTACGCTCGCCGTGCAATTCACCGACTTGGTCGAGAAATCCAGCCGAACCCTTCGCGGCTCCCGCGTGAAATTTTGTCGTTGCGCCCGGTTCCCAGTCCCGCGCTTTTTCATGCCATTCTGGAATCGCTTTTTTTGTCGTCTCCTCCATTGCCGTAATCCGCTGCTCGATGATTTCCTCGACGGGCTTGTTTTTATCCAGTGCCTGGAATTCGGCCAGCTTTGCTTTCATCCAGCGATCACCAAAGATTAACCGGAAAAGTTCATCTTCCTTTTGAGGTGGCAAATCCAGCAGTCCTTCGCGTTTTAGCAATGGCTCGGCTTCATTTTCAAAATATTTGATTGCCCGCTCGCCCATTGAAAAAACGGAACCCATTTGATCCCAATCAATTTTCATGGCGGCTCTGGCTTCTTCGACGGTTTTGGCGGTGGCAGCGCGTTCCTTGTCCGTAATTGTTATCACTTCGGATATTGGCGTGAAACACTTGAAAATCGTTCGCGCGTAGAGGTCGAAGATATTGTAGCAATATTCGGGCAGAATCTGCTGATGTTCCGTGGCGTGTGGCCGTCCGCTGATGACCCAGTTCATTTCTTTCGACACCGGCTCCCACCGTTCCATCAACGATCTGTCAGACAGGAGACTCCGCAACTTTTTTGCGGCCCTATCCTGCAAAACTTTGTCTGGTGGAAAATAAAAACTCACCTCGTTTGAACACCAAATTTATGTTTTCGTTGCGCCGCCGACACGCTAATTGCCGCCACTACCGCCCCGGCCTAGTCCGCCAGGACTTAACGCACCGGCAATTGTTCGCGCTCCCGGCACAAAGGGCAGAACAGGAAAACCTTCAGTTCGCCCGCGTCCGAATCAAATTCCCCGATCACCTTCAGCTTGAAACTGCCACATTTCAGGCAGGACACCGTGAACCGGCGAAACGGGCTGTCGGCCGGCGTTTGGGGCGGCTGATAATCTTCCCGACGCATGAAATAACGCGCGGCATTCATGGCCATAGTTTATCGCTTAGCATGGACAATCGCAGTCCAACCACAGGCGGGAATTGACGCCACCCATTTTCCCGCGCACAATCGCCCGACAAACTGCATGGCAAAGGGAACCTCACAGAAAAAGTCCGACGGCTCCGCCCTCGACTTTGAAGCCCAGCTTTGGGCCGCCGCCGACAAGATGCGCGGGCACATGGACGCTTCGGAATACAAGCACGTCTGCCTCGGCCTCATCTTCCTGAAATACATTTCCGACGCGTTCGAGGAAAAACGCGAGCAACTGCTGTTCGGTTACGCTGATCCCAAGAGCGAGTGGTTCATTAAAGATGAACCCGACCGCTCGAAGGCCGCCGAGAACCGCGACGAATATCTGGCCGCGAATGTCTTCTGGCTGCCGCCCGAAGCCCGCTGGCACACCATCAAAGCCAAAGCCAAATCGCCGGAGATTGGCAAGGTCATTGACGACGCCATGGGCGCGATTGAGCGCGAGAATCCTACGCTCAAAGGCGTGCTGCCGCGCGATTACGCCCGGCCCAGCCTCGACAAAGTCCGGCTCGGCGGACTCGTGGACATCATCAGCAACATCGGCTTCAACGAATCGGCGGCGAAGTCCAAGGACGTGCTTGGTCGCGTCTATGAATACTTTCTCGGCAAGTTCGCCAGCGCGGAAGGCAAGGGCGGCGGCGAGTTCTACACCCCGCAATGCGTTGTGCAGGTGCTCGTCGCCATGCTCGAACCCTACAAAGGCCGCGTGTTCGATCCGTGCTGCGGTTCGGGCGGCATGTTCGTGTCCTCGGAAAAATTCGTGGAAGAACACGGCGGACGCGTGGGCGACATCGCGGTTTACGGGCAGGAATCCAACTACACCACCTGGAAACTGGCGCGGATGAACCTCGCCATTCGCGGCATTGACGCCAATCTCGGCCCGCGCAACGCCGACAGCTTCCGGGCGGATTTGCATCCCGACCTCAAGGCCGATTTCATTCTCGCCAATCCGCCGTTCAACATGAGCGATTGGGGCGGCGAAAATCTGCGGCAGGACGTGCGCTGGAAATTCGGGATGCCGCCGGTGAACAACGCCAACTACGCCTGGATTCAACATTTCATCCATCACCTCTCGCCCGTGGGCGTGGCGGGATTCGTCATGGCGAATGGTTCCATGTCCACGCAGACCTCGAATGAGGGCGAGATTCGCAAGGCCTTGATTGAAGCCGACCTCGTGGATTGCATGGTCGCGCTGCCCGGCCAGTTATTTTTCACCACGCAAATTCCCGTCTGCCTCTGGTTTCTAGCCCGCGACAAAAAGAATTCCAAGCGCCGCGACCGGCGCGGCGAAACACTGTTCATTGATGCGCGGAAAATGGGTGTGCTGACTGATCGCATCCATCGGGAACTAACCGCCGAGGAAATCGGAAAGATTGCGGGCTGCTATCACGCGTGGAAATCCAAAGAAGGTAGGGCTGGCAGTCCTCTGCCCGCCGCTGGTGGCAAGACAAGTGAACGGCGCGCACGGAGTGACGCGCCCTACCAAGACGAATCCGGATTCTGCAAATCCGTGAAGCTCGAAGAAATCCAGACGCACGATTACGTCCTCACGCCCGGTCGTTACGTTGGCGCAGAAGACATCGAAGACGATGGCGAACCGTTCCAAGAAAAAATGAAACGCCTCACAACGGCGTTGGATGAACAATTTGCAGAGTCGGCGAAGCTGGAAAAGGCAATTAAGCAAAACCTCAAAGGGTTGAACTATGTCGGCTGAATGGGAAGAAACAACATTGGCCGATGTTTCGTCGGAAGTATCGTATGGCTACACCGAAAGCGCGTCAGACAAAAAAGTCGGACCGCGATTCCTTCGCATAACGGACATACAGAATGGCGTCGTTAATTGGAGTAATGTTCCATATTGTCCAATTTCAAAAGCGGATCACGGGAAGTATCGCTTGCAATCGGGAGATATTGTTGTTGCTCGAACCGGAAACAGCACCGGTGAGAATTTTCTGTATCAAGGAATCGAGGACGCGGTATTCGCCTCATATTTAATTCGGTTTCGTATCAACCCAGAAGAGGCAGACCCTACTTTCATTTGGTATAATCTTCGTTCAAAGCGATGGTGGAACTTCATCAATAGTTCAAAGACCGGTTCTGCTCAACCTTGCGCAAATGCAAAAGTCCTTGGACAATTTTCGGTATCTCTTCCATCGCTCACCGAGCAGAAAAGCATCGCACAAATTCTCGCGTCGCTGGACGACAAGATTGAGTTGAACCGGCGGATGAACGAGACGCTGGAGGCGCTGGTCCAGAGCCTGTTCAAATCCTGGTTCGTGGACTTCGATGCCGTTCGGGCAGACGGAGGGCATTTTCAAGACTCAGCGATTGGGCCAATTCCTAAAGGTTGGAAAGTTGAGAGGTTTGATAAACACATCAGCGCAGATCGTGGTCTCAGCTACAAAGGCGACGGCTTGCGCGATGACGGCACAGGTTTGCCGATGCACAATCTTAACTCGGTATATGAGGGCGGAGGTTACAAGCACGAAGGTATCAAATATTACGCCGGAGAATATGGAGAGAGACATTTGCTACAACCGGGCGACATGATTGTGACCAACACCGAGCAGGGTTTCGACCATCTGCTGATTGGTCATGCCGCCATCGTCCCGAAACGTTACGGCACAAAAGGACTGTTCAGCCACCACATCTATCGTGTCCGGCACAAACCGACGTCACCGTTCAGCCCGCACTATCTCGTTGAGCTTTTCAATAATCGGCGCTGGCACTACTGGATCAGCGGTTTCTCAAACGGCACTACCATCAACATGCTTCCAAAGGATGCTTTGGAAATGCCGCTGCTGGTCGTGCCTCCCGACGAATTGGTGAAGAAGTTCACCGCTTTGGCCGAGGCTGTGCATACAAAGATCGAAGCCAACCTTGAAGAATCCCGCATGCTCGCCGCGCTGCGGGACGCGCTGCTGCCGAAGCTGCTGTCGGGCGAGTTGCGCGTGCCGATAAAGAACTAAACCATCGGAAAGAAACTTTTATGAGCGAAAATAGACCAAAAATCACCGAGGTGTTTACACCTCGCAGTGCCGATGTTAATCCCAAAATGTATATTGATCGGCCAGCACATCAGAAAGATTTGAAGCGAGCAATCGAAGGAAGTATGCATGCAATACTCTGTGGCGAAAGCGGCGGGGGTAAGTCGTGGCTCTACCGATACGTAGCACAGTTGGAAGGCTGGGCGACGTTTTATGCAAATGCGGGAAACGCTGCCCGGTATAAAACGGTGACGGGAACGATTGCAAACGCCATCTACGACGATGGGGACAGAGAATGGACAGAGTATTCTCAAACCATGGCGGCCAAAGTTGGTGCATTCGGCACAGGGGGAGAAACAGAAACAGGGCGCAATTATGAGATAAAGTCAAAAGAACTATTGCTGAAGGCGTTTAAGAAAGCTCGTGAAAAATCCGGTGAAAAGGTCGCTGTTGTTGTAGTGGACAATCTCGAAGCAATATTCCTCAAATTGGATTTAATGGAAGAACTGGGAAATATTATCCTCTTAGTCGATGATCCTGACTACGCAAAATACAAAATTAAGATACTTCTTGTTGGAGTGCCTGCCGAGGTTGTGGAGTATTACCAGCGAATTGAAAATCTTGAGACAATCGCAAATCGGCTAAAGGAGATACCTGCGGTTACGGGATTGAACTGGGGTCAGATTGAAGAGTTCGTTCGCCGCGGTTTCGTTGGACAATTAAAAATGAATCTTACGGTGGAGCAAGTCACAGGAATTGCCAAACATATCGAATATGTGACGCTTGGAATCGCCCAACGACTCCATGAATATTGTGAAATTCTAGCTTACAACATTCAAGATAGTGTTTGGAAGTATGATTCGGCTCTGTTGGAAAATGCTGATCACAAATTCCTCATCAGTAGTTTGAAGAAGGCTTACTCAGTAATCGATGGTTGTATGAATGAGCGAAAAACAAAAGCCGGCCGAAGGAATCAAGTTTTATTTTCCCTTGGCAAAGTTAAAAATTCCGAATTTGATTTACACGAGATAGAAGAAATATTGCGGAAAGAATTTCCACTATCCACTTCAAACACGGCTTTGGCAGTCGGTCAGATGATGGCGGAATTAGCATCCGGGGAAAAGCCCCTGCTTCGGCGCGCACCAAAGGCCGCAAATTATCGTTTCGCCGACCCTCGTTATTTGATGTGCATTCGTGTCATGCTTCGTAAGGCATCTGACAGTGAAAAGGTAATAAAAGCCACTTGGCGGCGATAAAATGCATCTAAATGAATCCATCGTCGAGCAGGCTGCGCTCGACTGGCTCAACGGGCTGGGCTACGAGGTTTTGTCCGGGCTGGCGATTGCGCCGGGTGAACCGGCGGCGGAGCGGGCAGATTACAAGCAGGTTTTTCTTTTTGACCGGCTGCAAACCAAGCTGGAGGATTTGAATCCCAAAATTCTGCCGGAGGGTTTGCAGGAAGCGTTGCGCAAACTTCGTTTGGTCAATTATCCCACGCTCATCGAAAACAACCGCGCGTTTCATCGGCTGTTGGTGGAAGGCGTGGACGTGGAGTTTCGCAATGCTGACGGCCAAATCGTTCATGACAAGGTCTGGCTGATTGATTTTGCGAATCCCGAAGCCAACGAATTTCTCGCCGTCAACCAGTTCACGGTGGAGGAAGGCCATTTCAACCGCCGCGCTGACGTCGTCGTTTTTATTAACGGCATCCCGCTGGCGGTGCTGGAACTCAAAAACATCGCGGATGAATCGGCCACCATCCGCAAGGCGTTCGACCAGTGCCAGACTTACAAGGCGCAAATCCCGTCGCTGTTCCACTCGAACGCGTTGCTGGTGATTTCCGACGGCCACCAAGCCAAGCTTGGAACCATTACGTCGGATTGGGAGCGATTCATGACGTGGCGCACGGTGACTGGACAAGACCTTGTCCCGTCAGGTTCGTTGCAACTGGAAACGCTGCTCAAAGGCTTGTTCGACAAGCACCGCTTGTTGGACTTAATCCGCAACTTCATCGTCTTCGAGGATGATGGCGACAAGGTGGTGAAGAAACTGGCGGGGTATCATCAATTCCACGCCGTCAACAAAGCGGTTGCCACCACCGTCGAGGCATCGGCAATCACAGGCGATCGGCGGGCGGGCGTCATCTGGCACACGCAAGGCAGTGGTAAAAGTCTTTCAATGGTGTTCTACGCCGGAAAAATCGTGCAGCACCCGGCCATGGAGAATCCGACAATTGTTGTCCTCACAGATCGCAACGATCTGGACGACCAGCTTTTCGACACGTTCTCGTTTTGCAAGGAATTGCTTCGGCAAATACCGGTTCAGGCAGAGAGCCGGGATCATTTGCGCGAGTTGCTTAACGTCGCCAGCGGCGGCGTGGTGTTCACCACGATTCAGAAATTCTTTCCCGATGAAAAAGGCGGGAAACATCCGCTGCTGTCCGACCGGCGCAACATCGTGGTCATCGCCGACGAAGCGCACCGCAGCCAATACGATTTCATTGACGGTTTCGCCAAGCACATGCGCGATGCGCTGCCCAAGGCGTCGTTCATTGGCTTCACCGGCACGCCGATTGAAAGCGGCGACAAGAACACGCAGGCCGTGTTCGGCGATTACATTGACGTTTACGACATCCTGCAATCGAAGGAAGACAAGGCCACCGTGCCGATTTATTACGAGGCGCGGCTGGCAAAGATTGATTTGAAGCCGGAGGAACGCCCGAAGATTGACCCGCACTTTGAAGAAGTGACGGAAGACGCGGAGGAATCCACGAAGGAAAGTCTGCGGCGGAAGTGGGCGCAACTGGAAGCGATGGTCGGGACGGACAAACGCATCGCGCTCGTGGCCGAGGATTTGGTGAAGCATTGGGAAGCGCGTTACGCCGCGATGGAAGGCAAGGCGATGGTGGTCTGCATGAGCCGTCGCATCTGCGTAGAGCTTTACAAGGCGATTCAGAAACTGCGCCCAGACTGGCATCACGACGACGATGACAAAGGCACGATGAAGATCGTCATGTCCGGCTCGGCTTCCGACACGTTGGAGTGGCAGAAGCATATCCGCAGCAAGAAACGCCGCGAAGAACTGGCGAAGGCGTTCAAGAATCCCAAGAAGCCGTTCCGCATCGTCATCGTGCGCGACATGTGGCTGACCGGCTTTGATGCACCGAGCCTGCACACGATGTATGTGGACAAGCCGATGCGCGGTCACGGGCTGATGCAGGCCATCGCCCGGGTGAACCGTGTTTTCAAAGACAAGCCGGGCGGTTTGGTGGTGGATTATCTCGGACTGGCGGAGGAATTGAAACAGGCGCTGGCCGATTACACGAACAGCAAAGGCAAAGGCGACATCACGCTGGATCAGGAAGAAGCCGTGGCCGTGATGCTGGAACGGTATGAGCGCGTTTGCGGTATCATGCACGGGTTTGATTACGGCGTAGCCGCCGAGGCCACCGCCGCAAAGCGCCTTCCGCTCATCGCGCAAGCCGCCGAGCACGTCCTCCAGCAAAAGGATGGCAAGCAAAGGTATTTGCAAGCTGTGTCGGATTTGTCGAAGGCGTTTGCATTGGCCGTGCCGCATGACTCGGCTTTGGAGATTCGCGATGAAGTCGGATTCTTTCAGGAAGTCCGCGCCGTGCTCGCCAAGAGCATCACCGAAGGCGGCGGGAAATCACCGGAAGAATTGGAGCTGGCCGTCCGGCAAATCGTCTCCCGCGCCATTTCATCCGACAAGGTCATAGACATCTTTGACGCCGCCGGCTTGAAGAAGCCGGACATTTCAATTCTGTCCGACGAGTTTCTGGCGGAAGTTCAACATCTGCCCCAACGCAACCTTGCCGTTGAGTTGCTGCAAAAGCTGCTCAACAACGAACTCAAAATCCGCTCGAAGAAATATCTCGTCCAGTCCCGCTCTTTCGCCGGAATGCTGGAAGCCACCATCCGCAAATATCAGAACCGCACCATCGAAGCCGCCCAAGTCATCGCTGAATTGATCGAACTCGCGAAACAGATGCGCGAGGGCCAGAAGCGCGGCAAAGACCTCGGCCTCACGGATGACGAGGTTGCTTTTTATGACGCATTGGAAGTGAACGATAGCGCGGTGAAAGAGTTGGGCGATCCTATTCTTAAGCAGATTGCGCAAGAGCTGGTCACCCGCGTTCGTCAGAGCGTGACGATTGACTGGACGCTCCGCGAAAACGCCCGCGCACAGATTCGCGTCCTCGTCCGCCGTATCCTTCGCAAATACGGTTATCCGCCCGACAAGCAAGAGAAGGCCACGCAAACGGTTTTAGAACAAGCGGAGTTGCTCGGTGCGGAGTGGGCAGAGAAATCCGAATCCTAAACCCCGCGTCGTCAGACCGGTTGAAAAATCTCCGCGAGTCGTTCCACTCCGAAAATTAAAGTTCGCTTCGTTCCACGACACCGCTCCGCTTTTTCAACCGGACTGTCCGCGCCCCAACTTTTGACGGAGACTGCGGAAAGTTGACTCTCCCGCGCAAATTGCCAGGGCGCTTCCGAGCCAATTTTCCGCAGACTCCGGGCAGGGTTTGAATTGAATTGGATGTTAGTCAGGTTGTTTGTCTTCGCCTTTTTTCACGCCCGCCATCATCCCACCATTTGCTGCTCACTGGTCCGACACCGATCCGACATTGGTAGCGAGATCAAAAACCGCGCCAGCGTCGCCACTTCCCCCACTTCGCCACTGTCACGATTTTAGCTTTCGCTGAATCGTTGTATGCGCTTTCGCGCGCGGCTTACTGTCTCCCCCATCTGTGAAGCGAGCAGCAAACGGCAGGGTGACGGTCAGCGGTTTCAAAAAAAAGCTATGAAAACAACAAATCAAAACATTGAAGCGTCAGCTCCGGCGAATGGCCGGCCTTCGGAATCAAAAGTGAGCCAGGCGCAGCAGGATTTTGTCACGCATTGCAGCAATCGCAACTTGGCCACAGAAACGGTTTTGAACTATCTGCGGACGAAATTGCCGAATCAATATGGCTTGGCCGAGGTCGTCGGCAAATGGGTCTGGCTGGATGTCTCACCCGCCCGCAAGCCGGTTTTGGCCAAGGTGCTTTGGAATCTCGGCTTTCATTGGAATCAGCGGCGCGGTGTCTGGCAGCATCCGTGCGGCAAGTTTGACCCGCTGGGCAGTCACCCTACCGACCCGCGCGCGAAATATCGCTCTTACTTTCCCGCCGACGTGCAGCCCGCTTGATTTTATGAACCCTGCAATCAGTTACGCTTACACGCGGGCACAAGCCGTCGCCGATGGCGTGCAGGTTGATGTCACCAAAACCGCGCAGGAAGCCGGAATCAAATTTCCGGTGTTCCTGACCCGCGCCGTGTTCGAGGCTTGCGTCGCCATTCCGCCTGATGTCGCTGGCCAGGACGAGGCCGGCAGGCTTTGGGATGTCGTCTGGATGTTGCGCTTTGCCATCCTCCGCAGCCACGGCCACACCGACCGCTTGCCGGTCGCGCTCTATGTTCGGAACGACAACCACCGCGCCAAGCTGGTGAAGTTGATTGCCGCTTGCGGGCCGCTCGACTTGGACGACCCGCAGCCCGCTATCACCGTCATGTTGCCGGATGAAGATTGAAATTAAAAATCGCGCGGCTGAACCTCTGCCGGTTCAGCCGCAAATGATCCATCGGGCTTTACGCCAGCCCGAACTCGCGCCAAAGGTCGTGACCTTTGGAATCCATCGCTTGCAAAAGCGCACTGGCACTGTCAGTGAAACTGTCAGTGAAAACAGTAAAATGATAGTGGAAAATAGTGGCGGGTTAAAACGGATAAACCTTTATTTTACAGGCGTTTTTGCTATTTTATTAGAACTGAATCGGACGTTGCAGGTCCCAACGGGACAACCGGAAATTAGCCAGACACACCGTGTCTGGTTCGCCGAACCAAATCGAATCCGTCCTAACGGGACGGCGGAATCCAGCGTCCTTTCAGGACGCATGAATCTGGCGGGCATGTTACCAGCCACTTCGTGGCTGGCTAATTTCCACCGTCGCTGCGCGACAATAAAAAACCGCAACCCCAAAATGGGATTGCGGCGGTGAAAATTGCGGCGCTCTTCCGAGACGCCGCCACGATTATTTACGTCGCGCGTTTGCTGATGGGGCCGGCCCAGTCGCCCGCGCCGGCGGCGCCGCTGGCTTGCACGCGGAACCAGTATTCGGTGCCGCTGGTCAGGCCGGGGATGGTGCAGCTCGATTTCTTGCCGACGTAACCCTGCGTCCACGGGCCGGCGGGCGCGGTGGCCCATTGCGCGAGATGCGTCTGCACGCCGCGTTGCGGGTCCCATCCGAGGTCTACGCTGCCGGTCAAATCGCCGCCGGTGGCGTGGAAATTGGTGGGTGGATGCGGCAGGCCCACTGGCGTTTTGTCGGCCACGAGTTCCCAGCCGCCGCTGGTGAGGTCGGCGGCGTCGGTGGTGATTTTCATCGCGCCGTTGGCGAGCGCGTGGCCGCTGTCGCTGACGTCGGCAAGGGCGTTGTCGCGGAGGATCATTTTCGCGTCGGTGTCGGCCTTGGAGGCGAGGTAGGCGTTGTTGGCGGACTCGAGGGCCGTCACTTTGGTATCCAGCGCCGTCGCGTCGGCGGCGAGCGCGGTGAATTTGGCGTTGCCGATCGTCTTGCCCGTGATTTTGCGGACGTAAGGGATGGCGTCGGTGGCGTTGGTGTGGCTGAGGTCGAATTTTATTTTGGCCATTTTGTTCTTTCTACCCGCTCCGGCCCAGACTGAACCGTCGTTCCATTTTGCGTTTGTTTGATTCCAAGTGGTAGCCATGGTGTCAGAGCTAATGGGATTGTTATAAGGATGGTTTAAGCCTGATGGATTTTCCCGTCAAGCCCTAATTGTGAAAAATTTCACAATCTTTTGCTTAACGCCGGCTGGCGATATTTGACCAGTTGGACGGTTGGCGGGCTGTTTTTGTGGTAAGATGTTGAAGATGAGGTTGTTTTAGTGAATTCAGGCGGCCAAAATCAGACGCTCTTGCGCGCAAGCGTGCCTTCTTTTCTAAAAAGAGTGCTTTCTTTTTGCGAAAGAGTGCACGCTTTTCGGAAAAGAGAACACGCTTTTGCCGTGGGCGTGCACGCGGACGGGAAAAGCGTGCACGCTTCCGGCGCGGGAGAGCACGCTGGCGGGAAAAGAGGATACGCTGACGCCGTCCGCGTGCATTCTTTTCCCGTCCGCGTGTCCGCTTTTGCTGGTGGCTGACACGCTTTCGACGGAAGAGGATCAGCCGACAGCGTCCGGGCGCAGTTTTTTGCAGCCGGAAGCCCCGTGGTCAGCGGCGGTTTACCGTCCCGCCGCCTTATTCATTTGACGATGGCCGCTAGTGACGTCAGATTTTTCAGCGTGCAACCTCCCCGTCACTGGCTTTCGCCGGCTTTGGCCGTTGGGCTGTTGCTTTTGTGTCTGGCTGGTTCCGCCCCCGCGCAGGTGTGGGCGAAGACCGGCGCGCCGAACAAGAGTTGGATCGCCGCGGCGTCCTCCGCCGATGGCAACAAGCTGGTGGCGGCGTTTCAGGGCAGCAGCGGGGGGATTTACCTTTCCACCAACGCGGGGGCAACGTGGACGGCGGCTGCGGTTCCCGCGAAATATTGGACCGGACTCGCGTCATCGGCGGATGGTGGCGTGCTGCTGGCGGTGGCCAGTTACAATGGCACAACCGGCGGTGTTTATACTTCCACCAATTCTGGCGGCACCTGGGTGTCGAATGCGGTGCCGGTGAATTTTTATCAGATGGGCGCGACGGCGGTCTCGGCCAGCGGCAAAACGCTCATCGTGGGCGTCGTCGTTTCCAGTCCGGGGCTGGCTTATTATTCCACCAACATGGGGGCGACGTGGAGTTCCAACGGTCTGCCCACGGGCGGTTACTGGAGTTCCGTGGCGTGCACTGGCGACGGAGCCGTTGCCAAATTGGCGGCGGATTGGGGCGGGACGCTTTACAGCTCAACCAATGGCGGCGCGACGTGGGCGAACAATAACCTCGGCGGCAGTTCTATCCTGGTGAGTTCGGCGGATGCGTCGCATCTGTTTCTCTACGGCTCCGGCATGTCTGTCTCCACCAACTGGGGCGCGAGCTGGCAATCCGCCAGCCAGCCCAACGGTTATATGCAGCTGGCTTCGTCGTCGGACGCCAAAAGATTGGTGGGGCTTTACGCTGGTAATGTTTATGTCTCGACGGATTTCGGCGCGACGTGGCTGATGAGTTATGCGCCGAACAAGACTTGGAAAAGCATCGGGCTGGCCGCCGACGGCACCAAAATGGTGGCCGTCCCCAGTGCCACTTCGGACGGCATCTACGTCTGGCAGCCGCCGGTATTGAACTATACCAACAACGCCGGCAGCGTGACGCTCGCGTGGCCAACCAACGGCACCACCTTCACCTTGCAGACGTTGCCCAATCTGATGGCCACCAACTGGGTGAACGTGGGCGGGTCCACCGTTTCCAATTCGCTGCGGCAAGTCACGCTGCCGCTGACGAATGACAGCGGCTTTTACCGGCTGCAGTCGCCCTAACGGCCAGCCGGCTCGAAGTTGAAATTGAAAATTCTTTCGCCGATGCAATTCAGCCGCTAGCCTTGCGGCGAATGTTAGAGCAAACCGTCACCATCGCGGCGCATGAGCGGGATGCGGAAGCCTATTTCCGACTCGTCCTCCACGCGCCCGCCATCGCCCCGCTCATCCAGCCGGGACAGTTCGCGCACGTCCGCATCCTGCCGATGAAGGACGCGCTGCTGCGCCGGCCGTTCAGTATTTTCCAAGTCGGCCGCGACACGTTTTCCATCCTCTATAAAAACGTCGGCAAGGGCACGGACGCGCTGTCGCGGATGCGCGTCGGTGAGGAGTTGAGTGTCATCGCGCCGCTCGGCCACGGCTTCACCGTGCCCAAGCCGGGTGGGGAAACGCCGTTGCTCGTCGCGGGCGGCTACGGCATGGCGGCGATGTTCCTGCTGGCGCAACGCTCGCCGCAAAAGGGCATCGTCTTCGTCGGCGGCCGCCGCCGTGTGGACATTTTGTGCGAGCAAGATTTTGCCGCCATCGGCTGGGAAGTCCGCGTGGCCACCGAGGACGGCAGCCACGGCGAAAAAGGTTTTGTCACGGTGCCGCTCATTGCGGAAATTCGAAATTCGAAATTTGAAATTCGAAATTACAAATTGTTTGCCTGCGGTCCGACGCCGATGCTCAAGGCCGTCGGCAAAATCGCGGAAGATTTTAATCTGCCCGCCGAACTTTCCATGGATGAACACATGTGCTGCGGCGTCGGCACCTGCCTCGCGTGCGTCATCAAGGTGAAAACCGGCGAAGGCTGGGAATACCAGCGCACCTGCACCGAAGGCCCGGTGTATGATTCGCGGCAGATTCTTTGGGAGGAAGCAAAATGAATTTATCCGTCTCGATTGGCAAACTGCGGATGCAGAATCCCGTCACCGTTGCCAGCGGCACGTTCGGCTACGGCGCGGAATACGCGCGGCTGATTGACGTGAACCAGCTTGGTGCGGTCACGGTCAAGGGCATCCGGCTCAATCCCGTGCCCGGCAATCCCACGCCGCGCACCGCCGAAGTGTCCAGCGGTATGCTCAACGCCATCGGCCTCCAAGGGCCGGGTGTGGATGGCTTCATCAAGAAATACTGGCCGTTCCTCCGCGAACTGAAAGTGCCGACCATTATCAACATCTGGGGCACGACGGTGGAGGAATACGCCGAGGTCGCGCGCCGCTTCGATGCGCTGGGCGGTGTCGGTGCACTCGAACTCAACGTTTCCTGTCCGAACATCAAGGAAGGCGGCGCGCAGTTCGGCACGGATTGCAAACTACTTGCCCAAGTGGTTGCCGCGTGTCGTCAGGCCACGACGTTGCCGCTCATCACCAAGATGAGTCCCAACGTCCCCAACATCGCGCCGCTCGCCAAGGCCGCCGAGGAGGCCGGCAGCGATGCGCTGGCCGTGACCAACAGCTTTCCGGCAATGGCCATCGACATCCACACGCGCAAGCCCAAGCTCGCGAATGTCACCGGCGGCCTCACCGGCCCGGCCATCAAGCCGATTGCCGTGAAGCTGGTTTGGGAAGCATCCAAGGCCGTCAAGATTCCCATCATCGGCATGGGCGGCATCCAATGCGCTGACGATGCGATTGAATTTCTCATGGCGGGTGCCACCGCCGTGGCCGTGGGCACCGCGAACTTCTACGAGCCGCAGACCGCGCTGCACGTCATCGCGGGCATCCGCGATTTCATGGCCAGAAAGAATTTGACCGACGTGAAGGAAATCACCGGCAGCTTTCTGCCCGGCAAGTGAACCATGTTTGAACATCACAACAAACCGCTCCTGCCGCGGCGCATTTTCTATCGGCGCGTTTTCCGCAATGCGCTGTTCGGCCTGGCCTTCATTCTGGTTTCACTCGGCTTCGGCATGGCCGGCTACCACTTCATCGAACAGATGCCGTGGCTCGACGCGTTTCTCAATGCCGCGATGATCTTGTCCGGCATGGGGCCGGTGGGCACGTTGCAGACGGACGCGGGCAAGTTCTTCGCCGGCTGCTATGCGCTTTACAGCGGGCTGGCGCTGGTCACGTCCATCGGCATCATCTTCGCGCCCGTGTTGCATCGCTTCCTGCACAAGTTCCACCTCGAGGACACGGACGACTCCCCGACGTGAGCTTTTTTCGCTGACAACCGGCGAAACTCCGCCAGAATGTCCGTTCACTGATTTATCATTATGCAAGCCACCCGCATTCTCCCCGACCTGCAAGCCTCGCTCCTGTGCGAGGAAGTCCGCCAGGAAGTCAACGGCAACCTCTTTCTCATCGGCGTCGTCAACGTCATCCGGCTGCCGCAGCTCCCGCTCACCGCCGCGCGCATCTGCGTCTTCAACCGTTGGACCGCCGGCATCGGCGACTTCAACCAGTCGGTGCGCCTGATTGCGCCGGACCAGACCACCGTGGTCAGCAAAGGGGAAATGAAGTTCGAGCTGCGCGACCCCGGCGCGAGCGCCACCAACGTGATGTTCTTCGGCAATGTGAAGTTCGAAACCGCCGGCACCTACTACGTGGAAGTGCTCGTGGACGACGTGATGAAGCTGCGCTATCCCGTGCCGCTGGTGGTGCAGCCCATGCCCACCCAGCCGCCCACCGCCGGCAAGGCGTGAGCCACGCCGCTTGGGATTGATATAAGTTAGTTGGGGCGATTACCCTCATGCTGGCCTTTTCCCTCAAGGAGAAGGAACAGCCGTGGCATTTTTTATTTCCGCGTTCCAGCTTCGCGTGCATCCCTTTGCCTGCTTTTTTCAAAAGGCGGCAACCGTTGCTCTTTCGCTTTGGGGAGCAGGCTGGGATGCGGGAAGTGTTTTTACCAATTACCTTTCCTCCAGTCTTCGCCTTCGCTGACTGGCGGAACAAATCTTTCATCACCGCGCCCATGAGGCGTTGCCGGTCGGGGCCGACCTTCGCTTCGTAAACCGCCCGTTGCGCCGGGTCGGCCAGAATGGCTTTGGCTTGTTGCACAATTTCCCGGAAGAGCTGCACCTGCGCGGTTTGTTTCGGGCTTAAAATCCGCCGCGAGAAATCCTGTAGGGGGCTCTCAAAGGTTTGCCCGTGCATCCAGCGGAAAACGAGTTTCCCCACTTTGCCGCGAATCCGGGCCACGGAAGCGTTGAGTTCAACGCGGGCCATAATGTGGAATCTCGCACCAACGGCCGGTTTTGCAAGTCCGCCCCCGCCCAATCTGGTCTTGGCCTGATGCGCTCTGTCTCCGTGTTCGGTCTTTGA
Organism: uncultured Verrucomicrobia subdivision 3 bacterium; assembly: GCA_903889895.1. Taxonomy (GTDB): domain Bacteria; phylum Verrucomicrobiota; class Verrucomicrobiia; order Limisphaerales; family UBA11358; genus UBA11358. Next base: position 41,838 of record CAISYZ010000144.1, read on the forward strand.
GTGGTCTTTGCTGACTCCGCTCGTCCTCCGGGGGTGGTGGCTGGGCGGTTGCGCTTCCCTTGACTCATCCGCTTTCACGCCTAAACTCTGCGCCGGCAATTGTATGAATCGCAAACCGTCCATGTTGGTCATTTTCCTCACGGTCTTTATTGACCTCATCGGGTTCGGCATCGTTGTGCCGCTGGTTCCGATGTATAGCCGGCATTACGGTGCCAGCGGCTGGCTCATTGGTGTCATCATCGCCAGCTTCTCCGCGATGCAGTTCGTCTTCTCGCCCATCTGGGGCCGTTTGTCCGACCGTTATGGCCGCCGGCCGATTCTGCTCATCAGCACTGCGGGCGCGGCCTTGTCGTATGTGCTGTTCGCCATTGGCTCGGGCTTTGAAGCGCATACGCTCGCGCTCGGCGCGTTGCTGGTGTCGCGCCTCTTTGCCGGCGCGTGTGGCGGGAATATCACCGTGGCGCAGGCTTACATCGCCGACATCACGCCGCCGGAACTCCGCTCCAAGCGGATGGGCCTTATCGGCATGGCGTTCGGTTTGGGCTTCATCTTCGGCCCCGCCATCAGCGGCGTGGCCTTGAAACTCGGCGGCGCGACGGCACCCGGCTGGACGGCCGCGGTGCTTTGCGCGGCGAATTTCCTGCTGGCCTATTTTATTTTGGTGGAGAGCTTAAAGCCGGATTCCAGCAAGGTGACCAATCGTCCGCGTTTCGCCCAATGGGGTCACACCCTCGCGCAACCGAAGATCGGTCTGCTTGTCCTCGTGTTCTTTCTGGCGACGTTTGCGTTCAGTTGTTTCGAAAGCACGCTCCCGCTGCTGGTGAGCGATGACTTCAATCTGCACCTGGACAAGTCCGCCGCCACGCCCGCTGCGACCGTTATCTCGCTGTTCGTTTTTTGCGGGCTGGTCTCGGCGTTCGTGCAAGGCGGGATGATTGGCCGCCTGGTCAAGCTGTTCGGTGAGCCAAAACTGATTTGTGCCAGCCTCATCATGACGGGCGTGAGCCTGGTGCTGTTGCCCTTGATTCATGGTGACGGCCCGCTGAAATGGTCAGCCGTGCTGCGTCTCGCCGACCCGCCGTGGCTGCTGATGCTCGCGGTGCTCGTGCTGCTCGCGCTGGGTTCCAGCCTGTCGCGTGCGCCGTTGTTCGGCATGCTTTCCAACCTCGCCCCCGCCACCGAGCAGGGCGCGACCATCGGCGTCGCCCAGAGCGCGGGTGCGCTGGCCCGCATCGTGGGACCGATCTTCGCGGCCACGCTCTACGGTCTGAATGATGTTTCCCGCGCGTGGCCCTATTTCATCTGCGGCGGCATCGCGATACTCGCCGGGTTGCTGACCGTGCGCCGGCTGCTGGCGAAGTAATTTGGGCAAGGTGGCTGGCTGAGGTAGGCTGATTCCCGGCGGCAGATAATAAAAGGAGCGGCGGACTGGCTGTTCACACCCGGAGTTATTCGCCAGTCCGCCGCCTTGCCGTTCACACGAACGGAAGTTGTTTTATTGGTTGCCCGGAGGCGGGCCGGAGGGTCCGCCGTTATTGTCGCCACCTTCACCTGGGGGCGGTCCCGGCGGCATGCTGCTGTCGCCCGCACCGGGGCCATTGCCTTGTCCCGGTCCACCCGCGCCGCCTTGGCGCATTGGCGGGCGCAGGCTCTTCAACTGCTTCATCTGGTCCGGCGTGAGGCTCTTTTCCAGCTTCGCCTTGGTCTCCGCTTCCAGCGCGGCGATCTGGGTCTTCTGGTCGTCCGTCAGCTTGAGGATCTCCGCTGCCCGCGGGGGCAGGATGTGGATGCCGCTGCGGCCGCCTGGTCCACCTTCGCGCTGCAGGTGCTTCGGCGCGTCGGCCGGCGGAGCCCCGTCGCCCGGTGGATTGTTGTCTTGGGCGCTGGCCGCGAGCGCAACGGCTCCGAATACGGCCAGCAATGTGGTTGTCATTTTTGTTTTCATAGTTCTATGTGTGTTGTTTTGTTGTGGGTGCAAAAATCAAGCGCTGGCCAATGTGTTCGTTTCAATGCCGGCGGCGGCCAGCGTTGCGCGCAGGGTCTCCAGCGGAAACGGCTTGGTCAACAGGCCGCTGAATCCGGCGTGCCGCGCTGCCGCTTCGGTGAAAAAACCGCTGCCGGTCGCCAGCAATACTTTTAGTGCCGGCGCGACGGCCCGTAACTGGCGGCACAAGGCCACGCCATCCAGCCCCGGCATCTCAAAGTCTGTGATGACCACGGCATACTTTTCCGGGGCGCTCCGGAAGGCTGCCAGTGCGGCTGCCGGCGCGGTGTGGCATTCCAGCTCCGCGTCCGTCACGCTGGCGGCGAGCGCTGCCATGAGGGCAAGGACATCCGCGTTGTCGTCCACGAGCATCCAGCGGCTGTGATCCATTGATGAAATAGCGTGGTTCATATCGGCTCCTTTATTTTTTACCGGCCACCGCCACGGCGAACACCACCGGTTTTCCGCTGGTGACGGGAATCCGCCGCGTCTTGCGTGTGGTCTCACTTTTCATGTTGGCAATTTAGCAGAGGCAACCTTAAGCCGGCGTTAAGCTGAAAATAATTTGTAGAATATTTCAGGCCGGTGATGGGCGGGGTTAATGACGTTTTCATGCGCGATTTTATTAGCGTGAAGGCTGCGCGTCAGTTGATGGTGAAATAACTCGTGAGCGTGTAGGTCGGTGTTCCGCCTTGGAAAGTGACGACAATGGTTTGTGATCCGGTCGGCGTGTAGCCTGTGGGAATCGTGAACAGTGCCGACACCGTGCCGGACGCCGTGCAAGTCGCGCTCAAGGCCGTGATGCTGCCTACGGTGACGCTGGTGATGGGGGCGCCTGCCGGTGGGTTGGGCGGTATGCTCGGCAACGTGATGGTGAGCTGCACCGTCTGCCCGCGATACGCCGAGCCGCCGGGCGCGACGCCGTTGGTGGCAAAGAGGGTCGTGCCCGCGCCGTCAAAGCTCGCGACCAAGTCGCGCCCCACGCGATAAAAGCGTTTGTCGAGCGCGGTGATGTTGGTGTAGCCGCCGGCGGTCTGGTTGGGCGCGATGCCCGTCCCAAGCGTCGTCCAGGACGTTAGATTTGTGCTGGCATTGACTTCGTAGCTGCCGCCTTCGAGCGCGCTCCAGGTCAGGGTGACGGTTCCATTTTTCACGGTTGGGGTTTTGAGTGTGGAAGCCAGATTCGTGTTACCGAGAAAATTGGTCACCACGGTTTCGGTGATGGCGCTGACCGCGCCGCCGGTTGGGCTGCCGTAATACCCGCGACCGATGTTGTAAGGAAACACCGGCGTGCCGTTGCTGCTGATGCTGACGAAATAGGCGTAGGTGCCGCCCGGAAATTCCGGCGTGACGCACCAGCGGCCGTTGTATTCATCAAGGTCAAAGGTGTTCGTGCCCGGCGCGATACCGTGGTCGCCGAGAAAGTCATTGTCTTCCATGTAACGTCCGAGCGGGTAGCTCGTGCCGACTGTTGGTCCGCTCTGGTTGGAGACGACATTAAACAAACGCACGGCCCATTGCGGAATCGTTATGCGTCCGTTGGCTGTGAGATTGCTCGTGCCATATTGACCGTTCCGCACAACGTAGCCGGAAATCATCCGCCGGACGCCACTGTTGGCATTGTTGGAAATACTGTAACCGTAAGGCCCGTAAACCGGATAGCCATCCGCCGTCCAAGCGAGAATCGGCGAATGCTTTGTCACCGTGTTGGTGGACTCGGTGTAGATTTTTGTCACGGAGTTGAAATCCACATGGTCGCCGAGCTGATAGCGCAACGCGGGCGGATTGGCGTGGTAATGATACTGCCCGCCCGCCTGATGGGCGTTGTTCGGGTCGAAGCTTGCGCCTTCGTTAATATAGGCGTCGCGGTTCCAGTAGCCGGTAATGTTTTGCGCGTCCGTGTTGGAAACCGTGCTGTAAGTGTAGGCGTCCCAGCTGTTGAACATCGCCGCGCCATCCACGAAATAACCAATCGGCCCGCCGCCGGACGCGGTCTTTGTCGTCGGCACGGTGGGCGAGCGGGGAATGCGATAAAAAGTTTTTTGGTTTACCGGCCAATTCGGGAACGGCAGCGTGTGATTCGTGTTTAAATACCATGGGCCCATCACAAAACTACCCAGCCCGGTGCTGCGGATATAGACCCAATTGGTCGATGAATAAATTTCCTGCACACCGCAATATGCCGGCAATGTCTGGATGGTCGTTCCGTTCGTCCAGACCGTCAGCGTAAGGCCATTCGTCCGTGATAAGTCGTTGGTATAAATGCGCGCGTATTGGCCGGAGTAGGTGGTGAACCACGAGTTCGTGCGCGGGTCGGCGGCTTGGGCGACGCTCAAAAGCGCAAAAAATATTCCTAGCCAAGCATTGGTGAAGTTAATTTTCCATTGTGGGTTGGTTTGCGTTTTCATGCCGCTACTTTAAGCGGTCGAACCTTAAGCAAACGTGAAGCTGACTATTAATTGCGCAGATATGCAAAATTTTGCTTCATCTTCCCTTAAGGTTGTCGCTGCGAAAATTCGCGCGCTGGCGGATTCGTTTTGTCCGTGGTAATACTCCGCCAGTCCAAACATGCGAATTCTCATTGTCGAAGACGAACCCGACTTGCTCGCGAGCCTCGCCCAGGCATTGCGCGAAGAAGGTTATGCCGTGGACACCGCCGACAACGGCGACGACGGTCTCTTTAACGCCGAAGGCACAGACTACGACGCGATTGTGCTCGATGTGATGCTGCCAGGAATTGACGGTTGGGAAATTCTTAAACGGCTGCGCAAAACGAAAAAAACTCCAGTGCTCATGCTCACCGCGCGCGACCAGACACGCGACCGCGTGAAAGGCCTCGATACTGGTGCGGACGATTATGTCGTGAAACCGTTTGATCTCGAAGAAGTTTTCGCCCGCCTCCGTGCGGTTATCCGCCGCAGCGCGAACAAGACGACGAATCTCATCGAAATTGGCGATGTGCAAATTGATACTGCCGCGCGCAATGTTTTGTTTAAGGAAAAGCCGGTGGAGTTGACGGCGCGAGAATATTCGCTCGTGGAATTCATGGCGCTGCACCGCGGCGAAGTTGTGACCCGCACGCAGCTTTACGAGCATTTGTTTGACGAGAATGACACAACGATGTCCAACCTGCTCGACGTTCACGTTTCTAACGTCCGTAAAAAATTGGGTGCGGAATTTATCGTCACTCGGCGCGGTCACGGCTATTGCATCGAATGAAAATTTTCAAATCCATCAAATGGCGGCTGCAGCTCTGGTATGGGCTGATTCTTGTCGTCGTGCTCGCGGGATTTGGTTTTACTGCTTATCAATTGGAACGCAACCGGCAGTTTGGCCGCATTGATCAGGAATTGCATCGTCGTCTTAACGTGCTGGCTAACGCGTTGCACCGTCCGCCACCACGCCGGTTGGATCAGGGCTTTTTTCGTCCGCCGCCTGACCAGATGCCGGATGAAGCTCCGCCGATCCGGCAGGAAAATCGTCCCCAGCCGGAGTTTCGCCTGCCACCGGAAGCCGCTCAACTTTTTGGAACCAATGATTCTAATGGTTTTTATTTTCACATTACCTCGGGCACCGAGAATGACCGGCACGAAATCGCTCGTTCTGAAAATTATCAAAAGCCCAAGGCAGTCATCCAATTCGACCATTTTTTTGACCAGTTAAATCACGCCGACCTGCCGCCGGAAAAACGTCCTGCCAAGCTGAAATCGATGGATTATCAAGACGAGCGTATTACCGCTGACATTCTTCCGTCCGGCGAACTGATTGAAGTCGGTTGTTCCATCGCTCCAGAATTAAATGAGCTTCGCCACACGGCTTTGAACCTTGCGGCTGTTGGTAGTTTAATTTTGCTTGTTGGTCTCACCGGCGGCTGGTGGTTTGTTGGTTGCGCACTGTGGCCTGTTTCTGCAATCAGCACAACTGCAGCCAAGATCTCCGCCGGCGATTTGTCGCAGCGTATCAACGTTGCCGACGCGGAAAGTGAACTCGGCCAGCTCGCAGCGATTTTGAATTCCACCTTCGCCAGATTGGAAACAGCCTTCGCGCAGCAGAAACAGTTCGCCTCCGACGCCGCCCACGAACTCCGCACGCCCGTCACCGTCATCCTGACGCAAACCCAGATGGCGCTCGCGCGCGAACGCGATGCCGCCGGCTACAAGCAGACCGTCGAAGCCTGCCAGCGCGCAGCGCAGCGGATGCGCAAACTCATCGAATCGCTGTTGGAATTGGCGCGCTTTGACGCCGGTCAGGAAATTCTGAAAAGGATGAAGTTTGATTTTGCCAAAATGATTTCTGACAGCACCGAGCTGGTGCAGACGCTGGCGGACGAACGCGGTGTGAAAATCATGGCCGAACTCGACGCGCTTGAAGTCACCGGCGATCCGGAACGTTTGTCGCAGGTCGTCACGAATCTGCTGACCAACGCGATTCAATACAATCAACCCAGCGGCGAAGTGCGCGTAAAGCTGGAATCGCAAACCGGTCTGGCGGTTCTGAAAATCGCCGATACGGGGCAGGGGATTGCGCCAGAAGATTTGCCGCGCGTGTTCGAGCGGTTCTATCGCGCCGATAAATCGCGCACCGGCGCGGGCAATGCCGGATTGGGTTTATCCATCTGCAAAGCCATCGTCGAGGCGCACGGCGGGACGATGGAAGTGGCAAGTAAGCAAAATGTCGGCACGACTTTCACCGTGCGGCTGCCGGTTTGAATCAACGCAGAAACATTTCCGCCGCGGCGTCGGCAAAACGCAAGCCTTGGTGTGTCAGATGAAAGCGGTCGTTGGAAATTTTTGCCCAGCCGCGTTCCTTTAATTTTTCCATTTCCATTTGCCACTCGCGCCGCAAATCAAAACCGGTCGTGCTCTGGAAATCCGCCAGCGGCCAGCCGGCGTTCATGCGCAAGCCGAAGGCGGCGGTTTCGCCGGCGCGGCGCAGCGGCGATAGTTCTTCGCTGGATTCAATCGCGCGTTTCCCTTTTTCCAACTGATCGCAATAAAGTTGGGTGTTCGCCCAGTTTTTTGTGCGCACGCCACGCACGTAACCGGTAGCGCTGGGGCCGAGGCCGTGATAATCACCGCCGCGCCAATAGTTGATATTGTGTTTGCAGGCGCGGGCGGGAATGTCTTGTCCGTCCGGTTCGCCGCGCCCGAAGTTGGCGATTTCATATTGCCGAAAGCCGGCGGCGGCGGAACGTAAAATCAATTCCTCATACATTTCACAAGCGAGCTCCTCGTCCACGGAAAATTCACCAGCCTTGAGCTGGTCAAAGAGTGGTGTGTCATCTTCGTAAATCACCTCGTAGCTGGAGAGGTGTTCGCTTTGCATGGCCATCGCTTCGTCCAGCGTTTCGCGCCAGATGTCCATCGTTTGTGTCGGAATGGCAAACATCAAATCGAGGTTGAGGTTATCAAAGCCAGCCGCGCGCAAAATATCGAACGATTTGAACACCTGTTCGCGCGAATGGATGCGTCCGAGCCGGTCAAGCAATTTTTCGTCGAGCGACTGCACGCCCATCGAAATACGGTTCACGCCGAAATCGCGGAGCAGTTGGCATTTGTCGGCGGAAACAGTGGCCGGGTTGCTTTCGATGGTAAATTCTTCCGCGCCGAGCAGGTTCAGTTTCTCCATGGCGCGCAAAATGGTTTCCCATTGGCGCAGATTCAGCAATGACGGGGTTCCGCCGCCGAAGAAAATTGTTTTGGGTTTCAGATCGGCTGCGACGATTTCCAGTTCGCGGACGAGCGCGTGGACGTAACGATTGATGAGTTCGCCGGAAGAAGCTTCCGAATAGAACGCGCAGTATTCGCATTTCTGCGCGCAGAACGGGACGTGGACGTAAAGGCTCGTGGTGGGAGCCGCAGAATTTTCCGGCATGGCTTCAGGTTAGCGAAGCCATTGGCGGTCGTGAATGAAATTCGCCGGTGTTAGGCGCTGGCGCGCTGGACGTTTTGCGCCTTCAAGCCCTTGTCGCTGGGAATCGCTTCAAAGGTGACCGGTTCGCCTTCGTTCAAGGTTTTGTAGCCGTCGCCGAGGATGGAAGTGTGATGCACGAAGACATCCTGTCCCGAATCGGCGGCGATGAAGCCGAATCCCTTTTTGTTGTCGAACCACTTTACTTTGCCGCTGGCCATAACTGCACTCCTGATTGGCGAAGCCGGGCGAAAGTGAAACGGACACGGCTGGTTCAGCCGTGTCCGGAAAACATCACTATGCCAATGATTTCATGCCTCGCGTGTTGTGAGGCGACTATGAGAACAATTCATGCTTACGTCAAGGGAAAGTTTTAATCAATCCAAATGCAGCGCCTGTTCCAGCAACGTCTCCAAATGCCCAGACAACGCGCTTTCCCCAACGGTCAGATTTGCGCCGGCTTGCTGTGCGGCACTGAGCAAGTCGGGTTTGTTGTCTGGCGCAAAGGCAATAATCGGCAGATGACTGGTGTTGGCTTCGGCGCGGATTTTGCCGATGGCACCCGTGATTTCGCCGTGTGTCTCCAAATCCACGAACAGGAGTAATGGGGTTTCGCGTTTCGCCGTGGCGGCGAGCAGGGCGGGGTTGTTCACCGCGAGAACGCGGTAGTTCAAATCCTGCAGCCGGTTCACAAGTTGGCTGCCGGGCATGAGCCGTTCGTAAAAGACAATGGCGAGCGGCTGCATGAATCAGGGCAGATCCGTGGCGCCCATCAGGAAACGGTCGCATTCGCGGGCGGCACCGCGGCCTTCGTTGAAGCCCCAAACCACAAGGCTCTGACCGCGCCGGCAATCGCCGCACGCAAACACCTTCGGATGGTTCGTCTTGTATTTCTCGAAGTCGGCTTTGACGTTCGAGCGCGCGTCGCGCTCGACGCCTAGGGCTTCGAGCAACGGCTGTTCCGGTCCGAGAAAACCCATCGCGAGCAAAACGAGTTGCGCGGGCAAAACTTGTTCCGTGCCGGCAATTTTCTGTGGGCCGAAATTTCCTTTGTCGTCCTTTTTCCATTCGACGTTCACGGTGTGGACGGCCTTCACGTTGCCGTTGGCGTCGCCCTCAAATTTCGTCGCAGTAGTGAGGTAAGTGCGCGGATCGGCGCCGAATTTCGCGGCGGCTTCTTCCTGACCGTAATCCACCTTGAGCGTCTTGGGCCATTCGGGCCACGGATTATCCTTGGCGCGCTCCAGCGGCGGTTTGGCCATGATTTCCAATTGCACCACGCTCTGGCAGCCGTGCCGCAACGAGGTGCCGACGCAGTCGGTGCCGGTATCGCCGCCGCCGATGACGACGACGTTCTTGCCGTCAGCGGTGATGTTTGTGCCGGGCTTCACACCATCGAGTAAATTCTTGGTGTTCGCGGTGAGAAATTCCATCGCGAGATGAATGCCTTTTAGTTCGCGGCCAGGAATCGGCAGGTCGCGGCCCTTGGTCGCGCCGGTCGCGAGAATGACGGCGTCAAATTCCTGCGTCAATTTTTCTGCCGGATAATTTTTGCCGACTTCCGTGTTGCAGACAAATTTCACGCCTTCTTTTTCCAGCAAGGCGATGCGGCGCAGCACGACTTCCGTTTTGTCGAGCTTCATGTTGGGAATGCCATACATGAGCAAACCACCCGGACGGTCGGCGCGTTCGAACACGGTGACTTCATGTCCGGCCTTGTTCAATTGGGCGGCGGCGGATAGCCCGGCGGGGCCGGAGCCGACGACGGCGACTTTCTTGCCAGTGCGCTTCTTTGGCGGTTCCGGCGTGACCCAGCCGTTTTCCCAGCCGTGGTCAATGATGCTGACCTCGATGTTCTTGATGGTGACGGCGGGTTCTTTCATGCCGAGCACGCAGGAGCCTTCGCACGGCGCGGGACAAACGCGGCCGGTGAACTCGGGAAAATTATTCGTCTTGTGCAGCCGGTCGAGCG
>CAISYZ010000145.1 GCA_903889895.1 uncultured Verrucomicrobia subdivision 3 bacterium
AATGGCCGCGTGTGAATTGTCCCGACCCGGACAAAGCGCCGATTCCCGTCCTTACCAGCCTGCTGCTTTACGATCCGTTCGTCCCGTTTAGCATCGTGCCGCTGGCTGTCGTCCAGGCGACGTGCGAAATGGCGCGGGAACTTTTGGTTGCCGACCGCACGGCATCGCCGCCGGGAGAAGGTCTGAAATCTTACGCCGATACCACCGCCGGCAAGACGACGGTGTATGACAAAACAGACACGCGCCCGGTCATCTCGCCCGTCGCGCAAGCGATGCTGATTAAATTCGGTTCGTTGTTGAAAAGCAGAAGCGGCGCGGTTAAGTTAGTTCGGGCGTAGGTTCTGGGAAATTGGAAATGCAAATTCCAGTTCGGGAATGTTGAGGAAAAAAGAAAGTTCCTGACAAATCCAGACAAAAGAATTTCGTTTCGGGAGTGGAAGCGTTCGTGTCTCTAAAAATGATAAAACGAATAATCGTCAACATTGACGGGCTTTAAGTGAATGTTCACGAAAGTTCAAGAAATCATTGAAGTAGATTCGAATCCCCCTCTCTCCGCCATTCCAATTTTTGACGAATTTCGCCGCCAGCGGCGATTTTCGTTATGGGAGCAGAATTGAATTCGGCCAATAGATTCCACGGTTTTTTGAACTCCACCGCCAACGATTTATCCGCCATCTGGAAGTTCGAACTGTTTTTTTTTTGAGAAAATCGCGTTTCTTCTCCTGATTTCCTTCGGCGAGCAAAAAAGTGGCGTCTTAAGCCTCTAAATTGAACCTGATGGCCGGTTCGAACCGATTCTGGCGGTTGTGTTCAAACCCCTCCAATTTGCCTTTCAATTCCGCTTTCTGATTCACCAACGCACATTTCTTTGAAATGTATTCGGATTCGCTGATCTGCTCATTTACCGACGGAGAACACCCTTACGGACGCGGCCCAGATGCGCGACCAGTTCAACAACCTCAAGGCGCTCTATGATGCGCAGGCGGTGCAGATTGCGGTTTTGCAGAATCAACTTGCCGCCCAGCAGGCGCGGTGGGATGCGCTGGACAATCAACTGTCCACAATGAGTCCGCTCAACATCTCCGATATGGATCCGTTGACGCAGAATGAGGTGCTGTCCATTGGCGCGCAATCGGATTTGTTGCTCGAAGCGCTGAAGGGTTCCTGAACGCGGTCGCCGGAAACCGGCGGGCCGGGGGGGGCATTGGGATTGGTTTGACCGCGCGCAGTTTGGTTGCTAAAAAGAACCGTGCTTTTTCTAACCCCTTCCATTCTATGAGCAAAACCAAACGCCCCCAATATAAACGCATTCTTCTCAAACTCAGCGGCGAGGCCATGGGCGGCCGGGAGGGCATCGGCATCAACGCCGAGGCCGTGCAAAGCATGGCCGAACAGATTTGCGAGGTGCGCGAACTGGGCGTGCAGGTGGTCGTGGTGGTCGGCGGCGGCAATATCTTTCGCGGCTTGAGCGGCAGCCAGCGCGGCATCGAACGCGCCACGGGTGATTACATGGGAATGCTGGCGACGATCATCAATTCGCTGGCGTTGCAGGACGCGCTGGAAAAGCTCGGCGCGCCGACGCGCGTGCAGAGCGCCATCGGGATGTCGCAGATCGCCGAGTCCTTCATCCGCCGGCGCGCGGTGCGGCATCTGGAAAAAGGCCGGGTGGTCATCTTCGGCGGCGGCACGGGCAATCCTTATTTCTCGACGGACACCGCCGCCGCGCTGCGCGCCAATGAAATCGGCGCGGAAGTGATTCTCAAGGCGACGAAGGTGGACGGCATTTACGACAGCGACCCGAAGAAAAATCCCAAGGCGAAGCGTTTCGCGCAGATCACCTACATTGACGCGCTGCAACGGCAGTTGAAGGTGATGGATTCCACGGCGTTCTCACTGTGCATGGACAACAAGATGCCGATCATCGTGTTTGATTTCTTCCAGGCGCACAATTTGAAGAAGGTCATCCTGGGCGAAAAAGTTGGCACACTGGTCACGGGTTAAAGTAGCAGATGGCAGATGGAAAATGGGGAGGTTGCGCGCCGCCCCAATCCCATGTCCTAACACCTACTCCTAAATCTGTCATGCCTGAACTTCCCGAAGTCGAGGTGCTCGCGCGGCATCTGCGTCCGCTGCTCGCGGGGAAAACCATTCGTGAGGTTCAGGTGCGGCGGCCAAAGGTTTTGTGGCCGACCACGCCCGCGCAGTTCAAGGCAAAACTCACCGGAGCAAAGTTTCTTGGTTTGGCGCGGCGCGGGAAATACTTGCTGTTTGAATTGCGCCTGCCCGACGCGCAGAAAAACTTTTTCCTGCTCGGCCATCTCGGCATGACGGGCCGGATGTATCTTGCGCCGAAGCGCGACCCGCTGCCGAAACACGCGGCGGTGGTGCTGCACCTGGGCGCAAAAAACTTCATCTACGAGGACACGCGGTATTTTGGGCGGCTGACGCTGAAACTTTCCGCGGCGGAAAAATTGGGGCCGGAACCGTGGGACAAAAACTTCACGGGGGAAGTTTTTTTAAAGCGGCTAAAAACCTCGCGGCAACCGGTGAAGGTGAAGCTGCTCAATCAGGCGCTCGTCGCCGGCGTCGGCAACATCTACGCCAGCGAGGCGCTGTTCCGCGCGGGCATTTCCCCGCGCCAGCCGGCGAATCGCCTCACCGGCGCCCAAGCGCAACGGCTCTGGCTCGCCGTGCGTGAGGTGTTGCAGGCCGCGATTGATTGCGGTAGCACGATTCCGCTCAACTTCAGCGCCCGCAAGTCCGACGGGTTGTTTTACTATGGTCGCGCCGCGGGTGTGCCAGATTATTACACCGAACGGCTGCGGGTTTATGATCGCGCCGGCCAGCCCTGCGAAAAGTGTGCGACGCCCATCCGGCGCATCGTGCAGGCTGCCCGCAGCACATTTTTCTGCCCGCATTGTCAAAAAGACTGACGAAAGAATTGACGAATGCGCAGGGGTCTGTAAATTATTCGTCCCTTTGCGTTCCAGAGTAGCTCAATGGTAGAGCACGCGGCTGTTAACCGTGTGGTTGAAGGTTCGAGTCCTTCCTCTGGAGCCATTTTCAAAACCTTGTATTTCCAAGGGGTTTTGAACGGCGGGAAGGCAGATTGAGGGCGGATGTCAGTGAAAATGTCAGTGAAAAACGGGTTGTTGCGCTGCTCTGTCACCAATCGCGCATACTGCCGCTGACTCGCCCACTGCTCGCAAACGCGACTTCGCAACTTCTGGTATTCTGGTTTCTACAACTAAAAATACCATGAATAGCCCATATATCATATTCCAAAGGCGCGGACGCAAGAACTTCCTCATCGAGGACACGCGCACCGGTTTGCAGAAAAGCCTTAAAACCAGTGACCGGCGTGAAGCGGAAAAGCTTCTGGCGGCCAAAAATCAAGCGCAGGAAAACCCCGCGCTGAACATTGCGCTGGCCAAGGCATATATTTCCCAGTCCAACCCCCTGATGGCAACCCGAACGTGGCAGGATGCCATGTCGGAATTGAGTTCGCACGGAGCGGAGGACAGCCAAGCCCGTTACGCGCGTGAATTCAAATCTTCGGCGTATGCCATAATCCGCAACAAGCCAATTATTGAAACTACGAGTGATGATTTGAAGGCCGTGTTGAAACGGGGCGGGGCGGCGACAAACACCTTTTTGCGTCCTCTCCACAATCTCGTGGTTGGAAACCAGTGGGTGTCCATGCCGATTCTGACCTCAAAGCAGTGGCCAGAATCATCCAAAAAGCCGAAACGCGGCATTACCACTGAAGAACAAGGTAAAATTCTCGCAGCGGAGCAAAATGAAGAACGGCGCAATTATTATGAACTCCTCTGGTTGGTCGGTGCGGCACAGACAGACGGCGCAATGCTGACGGCAGAAAATATTGATTGGAATAATCATGTTTTATCGTATAAACGGCGCAAAACACGCGTCTGGGCGCACCTGAGAATTGGCGAGTCTTTGGAAGAATTACTCAAACGACTCCCTCAGCAGGGCTTTCTGTTTCCAAAGATTTCTCAATCTAATCCCAGTGCCCGCGCGGCTGAATTTTGCCGCCGTCGCCGCCTTCTTGGATTGGAGGGCATCTCCCTTCATAGCTATCGTTACGGCTGGGCAGAACGCGCCTATGCCAGCGGATACGACGAGCGGTATGCGAAAGCTGCGCTGGGACACAAGAGCAGTGCCGTCCATCATGTTTATGCAAAAAGTGCCATTGTTGTGTGTCCACCGCTGGAAAACACACCGGCGACCATCAAACTACCCGAATCGCGGGTGAATAAAGCCAATCGCGGGACGACATGGATGCCAGCACCGGAAATTCCCGAAGCATTTGCGGCGTGACCTAAAAAAATCGCAGCCCGAAGCTCAAAAACATACGACATTTCATAAAATGAATTCCCGCGCACAGTATGACGCATTCGCAAGCTTATGAGTATCTGTTAGATGCAAAAAACTGGCATACTTGACAAAAGTGTATCGTGTTGTATCATTAAATCTAATTAAATGTCTTGCATTTGCAGTGAATTGTGATATGATGAGCCCAGTTCCTTGATAATCTGTGAGGCATTCAGCATAGCGGCCCAACCGGGGTTGCTTAACAACCGTTCTCAAACCAAAGAGAGATGCGGTGCGTAGTCCGCGATTTTCGCTGGCTCGATGTAATGAATATGGTCTTCTAGGTGAACTGTTTAGAAGTCCGCGCAATCAACAAGTTAGCGCGGTTTTTTATTTCCCGCATTTCTGTGTGCTTCGTGGTTTGTAAAAGGGCTAAACAATAAAACTGTATACACTAAACTTATATGTCTACTAAACTAACTGCATTCGGCACCGGCGGAAATTTCCCGACCGGTGATATATTCTGGGTGACGCCAATGGCACTCCCAGCGCGATGCGACGCCGCGCAGGCCGCAAAAATTCTTGGGTTTCAGGAACACGATATACCCATCCTCCTGAAAAACGGACTTCTGAAACCACTCGCCAAGCCTGTTCCCAACGCGGTGAAGTATTTTCACACCGACAGGCTCTTGGAAATGGCAAGAGACGGTGCATTCTTAAGCAAAGCCACTCAGGCAACTTACGACTATTGGAAGTTTAAAACAGAACGTAAGACCAGCCACGGCGTCACCAAGGGCAAGAGCACAAAAGTCTATCTCGAATACAAGCAGTCGCCCATTGACATACACGCCGAGGTCACGCCGGAGGAATTGGTGATGGCCGAAAGGTAAAATAAAATGAACACGATTTCATCCACAGGGCGGAGCTATGCCCACAACGCAAATGCCAGTCGGCCAGACACCACCGGCACCCGGTCTCTTTCCGGCTGGCCGGTCTCACCCGGATTGGTCTGGATTCAAGCGCGGGAGCCCCAGTTCGCCCGGAAGCTGGCGCGGCGGGCGGACAACCAGTTTAAAATAATACACATCACAATCTTATGAAAAAAAACAAGCTCAAATGCTCATGCCCGTTTTTCGCCGCATTGCGCTCGCCCGAATCAATGGAACTATTAGCCGCCAACAAGAACGCCTTCATCCTGCTTTATGTCATTGCTTGGCGTGCCCGTAGAACAAATGCTTTTAACCAGCACAATCTCATAATCAGAGAAGCATTCCTTGGCGATTTTAAGGACTGCGGGTTGACGGAGAGTGAATATCGAACAGCGAAGAAATATCTCGATAAACACCAGTTCGCGACGTTCAGACCGACGAGCAAGGGAACAATAGCAACCTTAATAAACAAAGGTGTTTTTGATGTGAACCTTGAGGATGACGACGACCAAAGCGACGAACAGACGACAGCCACCCAACGGCCAGACAACGTCCAAGTTGACGGACAGATGACGACTAACAAGAATGGGAAGAATGTAAACAAAGAAAATAATGCACAAGAATGTGTTGCGGAGTGTGTGTCTATTGGTATTGAAAAGAATCCACCAGTGGTTGTGGATGATGAGTATGGAGCATCTTCTATCGAGTCCCTCCTTGAAGATGCGTCCCCATCTTCCGATGAAAACAACCATGGTTGGAAATTATCGTCTGACAATATTGCCGCCCCTTATCGGTTGGTTGATGCTTTAACGGGAAGGCTTAAACTCAATAATTCTTCTGTGGATGACTTGCGACAGAAGTTTACCGAAGCCGAGATGGCTATGTTTAAACAATATCGCGGGTTGAAAACCAAAACGCCTCACATCCGCAAAACTCTGGCAGACGGATTTAATCGAATTATCGGCGAGAACACAGACCGATATAGCAAACTAAAACCCGTAGTTGACCCTGTGATTGCCAATTTAATCACATCCCAACATGGATGGGACGAAATTAACCGAAAACTGATAGAACACCAGTTTGCAAATACTCTTGGAAACAACCAAGATGTTACTAGAAAAGCAGCTAATATCACGTCCGGGATGATTTTTGAAAAATTCCCCAAACAAACAAATCGGGTTTCAGCCATTGCCGAAATTGAACGCTTGATGCGAGTTTTTGAACCGTCATACCTGTTCAACCGCA
Source organism: uncultured Verrucomicrobia subdivision 3 bacterium (assembly GCA_903889895.1). Classification (GTDB taxonomy): domain Bacteria; phylum Verrucomicrobiota; class Verrucomicrobiia; order Limisphaerales; family UBA11358; genus UBA11358. The sequence continues at coordinate 6,510 of CAISYZ010000145.1, forward strand.
CCTCAGAATTTAAGGAATTCATTGGTCAGGGCACTAGATTCGTTCCACCCCCAGACAAGTGGTATAAGGAAGAGAACTTTAATGTCCCACAGTTTTGCGAAAACTGGAAAGACCCAGACAGTGCCAAACCATCTTCCAGAGCCTCCTAGCCCGCCTCCCGCCGGGGTTTACGCGCCGTGTGCCCGCCGGGTTCGCCAAGATGCGCCAGAAACGCCAGATTGGTCAGATTGACCATCCCGGCCTTCGTGGACGACCTCCGAGTGGCTGGACGAACACGGGGACTGGTGGTGGTTCGCCGTGGGTCATTGGATGAAAAACGCCGTAATGGCCGTTCTGGAGCCGTTGGCGGCCATTCTGGTTTTTATTGGATGAATTTGATGAAGTTTTCAATCCACCTTGATGACCATGCAGCCTTCACCCACAATCCCAGCTTCCATCCGGTTCTGACCGGGTTGTTGGGGATTGAGAGCCCGCTGGACGAGCACGAGACGCTTTGTGGGAGGAAACGCGGTAATAGAATTATCTTTTTGCAACAGGCAGTCTTTGTTTCAATGACCGCATGAAAATCGCCAAATTGAACAAAGTCGAGTTGAGAAAATTATGGGAACATGAGGCGCACGATTTTACGAAGTGGCTGGCTGAACCAGAAAACTTGGAACAATTAAGCGATGAAATCGGGATTGGCATTGAACTCATTCAAATGGAGGCGAACGTTGGGAGATACAACGTTGACATTCTTGCGCAGGAGGAAAATACGTCCAAGAAAATCATCATTGAAAATCAACTTGAAACAACCAATCACGCCCATCTCGGCCAACTCATTACGTATGCAGCCGGACTAGAAGCGGAATACATCATTTGGCTAGTGCGCGAGGCTCGTGAGGAGCATCAACAAGCCGTTGACTGGTTGAATGAACACACCGACGAAAAGCTCAATTTCTTCTTGGTTGTGGTGGAATTATGGCAAATCGGCAATTCAGATGTCGCCGTCAAGTTTTCTGTCGTAGTGCGACCAAATGACTGGAAAAAAACGGTAATGGTGGGTGGCGGCGATGGAGAACAAAGCGAAACAAAATTAATGCAACTTGATTTCTGGCAAAAACTGCGCGAATTCGGTTCGCATAATTTTCCAGAGCTAAAGTTCCGAACACCACGCGCTCAACATTGGTATGATGTTTCAATTGGTCGGTCAGATTGCCACGTGTGTTTGACCGTGTTGTCCCGTGAAAACAAGCTTGGTTGCGAATTATACATCAACAATTCAAAAGAATTATTTGCCGAGCTATTTCAAAAGAAAGACGCAATTGAAAAAAGTCTTGGGTTGGAGGGGAAAATTGAGTGGCAAGAATTACCCGATAGGAAAGCCAGCAGAATCCGCACATTTGCTCCGTTTGATTTGGATGACGAAAAATCTTTTGAAAAAGCGTTCCAGTGGCTTGGACAGACAACCATTAAGTTCAAAAAGACTTTTTCAAAAAATGGGAATCAAGCCGAGCCTCAATGCGAATGATAGTGGATGAGCGGAACCGATTCTATAAGATGAGCAACTTGGTGATTTACGCAGATGAGTCTGGAACGCACGAAGGCAGCGAATATTGCAGGTGTGGCAACTAGCAGGCACACCCGTTCAGAGCGTCAGGTTTGTCTTTGATGATAGAAATAATGTTGAATGGAGGCAGGCCATAAAGAAAGAATTGGCTGATTATGCGAAATGGAAATGGCCATTGTTGCCGGTAGAATTCAAAACCAAAAAAAAGGCAATGCCAATTCAGGCCGCAGATATGTTGGTTTACAGAAGTCACCAATTCACTGTTAATATGGGCAAAGGAAAAGTCTGGTTTTCGACCCATGCCCCCCATTATATTTTACCAACCGATTGGAATTGCTTTTTACCAATGAGTTGGTAAAAGGAATTTGAAATCATTCAAACGAAGATTTTGGCAAGCGGGCCAAAATTAGAACTGGGAACAAATAATATGAGTGAACCTGTTTACTTCAAAACCTCATGTGGGTCTTGTGACGGGCATATTGCTTACCCGGCCACCTCGGCGGGCATGACTGTCGCGTGCCCTCACTGTTCAAAGGATGTTTTCTTGCCAAATCCGGCTGTCATTGCAGAACCACCGCGATTCGTTGTCGAACCGCATGATGCCCGAATTCCTGATGGAGGTTATGCGCGATTCACCGCCAAAGCCGAAGGGATTCCCAGCCCAACCTACCAGTGGTTTTCAATCGGCAGCGACCAAACCGGACGACCTCTGGCGGGTGAGACGAAACCAGACCTTGTAATTATCACGCCCCCGGTCGGCACCTCGCAGTATTTAGTCACCGCAACCAACAGCGAGGGTGCCGTTCAAAGCAAAATCACCACCCTGACCGTTGAGCAAAAAATTAAACTGGAAGCAGTGGGCGCACCAACCAAACCGCCGAAGCCCGGAGTGGACTTTTTTGGGAAGATTGACAGCCGGGAAACGGCTTTGAAAATTATTCGGGCGGTCGTTGTTATAAACATCGTTCTGGGTTTGCTGCCGGGCTTTGTGATGGGATTTATTCGTCCCATAGGTTTTGCTGCGATTATTTCTCTTGGCATTTGCGCGTTCACTACGTTCATTCTTGGCGTTTACAAAAGTCAGGCTGTCGCAGTGTTTCAGTCAATTATTGCCATGGTTTTCACGGCTTTATATTCCTACCAATGCCTTGATGACCGAATGATGTATCTCTCTGCTTTTCTGCAATTGCTTTATACAATTGCGACCATCCGTGCGGTCGAGGCCACAATTAAACTGCATGGCACATTTGCATACACCCAAAACACCGTCGTTTTACCACCGACGCGAAGATTTTTAACTTCCAATGGTGGTTCAGAAGTGCAGAGCAAGCAGCCTGAAATTGAAAAACAAAGCAAAAAAAAAGGCGGACGGGTTTCGTCTTTGGTGTTTAGCGTAATAGTTGTCGCCGCCTTATGGATATTTTATCCGAATTGGACGAGGGATTTGGACAATTGGATTTTTCATCATCTCTCCAAATCGGCCAGCCAAACCGGTCAAGATGAATCTGCATCTTTATCAACCGACGACTTGCAGGCGAAAATCAGACAGAACATTGAAAAATACTTCTCCGAAAAACCAAATTTGGCGAATGTTCAAATAATTGATTTCAAGCTCTTTCACAAATCCGGCTACAAATACGATGGAACGCTCTTCTATCAGCTTGGGAGCAAGGTTGGTCAATCCGACGTTGATGTCACCTACGACGGCAGCAGTTTTAAATGGAAAATTGCGCCAGCAGACTCGCCCACTGCGAACCCATCAACGGTGCATAGACTCGGCACAGCAGCCGGTGCTTGGTCGGTGCGATTTGGTGAAGACCTAGCAGATACCAAGGGGATTTCATTGTATGATTTTCTGCTAACGGACACGGACGGGACTATCGGAGGTCACGTTGATGCGTTGAATCCGGGCGGAGAAATGGTGGAGGGAGCCAGAAGTGGAAATCGAATTGAATTCCACTGTCAAATGAAGTCGTTGCGAGGAGACATTTATTCTTTGAAGTTCACTGGCACGGTCAATCGAAATTCCATGTCGGGCGAGGTGGCGATAAAAAATGAGACATCAACTAGCTGGAAAAACGACGTGTCAACCACCCTCTGGAACGCTACCGCACCATAGCACACGCCCTACCAGACAACGCGATGAAAAAACCGGTTCAACCCAGAAAAGACGGCAGGACGAAAAAGGAATCTGCCGAATCTTATCGCGAACTGGAGGAAAAAATCCTTGAGGAAAACCGGCGGGCGGATGAGCGCAAAGCAAAACCGTCCCCAACGCCCCAAAGTGATTTTCATACGACCACCTGCCGTCATTGCGGGGTTAATGTTGAATATCCAAGCGAAGGCGAAGGACGAAGCATACCTTGCCCAAAATGCCGAAAAGGAATTGTTCTCTTGGTTTGTGATAAAGGCGGAGCGAGGCGAGAAGGAATGCGTTGCATGACCGGCTCTCAATCCATTTATGACAGTGAGCAGGCTGAAGAACGGCACAAACAAGCCGAGCGCGAGCGCGAAGAAATTGCCATGCAAGTGCAAGCCCAGCGGCAAGCTGAAGCAGACAGCATGATGCGACGTTCGTATGGCGGCGGTGGAACAATAACTCCAGAACGCCGGGCAGCTATCATCGCGGTTGTCGGCTTATTTATTTTATTGTGCGTGGTTATCGGTTACGGAATAAGCAGCACTTCATCGGTATCAAGCACTCCAAAGATTAAATCCGAAGCTCAAGTAAAAACAGTTGCGGAATACGCAGATGAATTCAAAGCCAGTGGAATTGAAAAGGCGAAATCCAAAGATTGGAACGGGGCGTTGACTGATTTAAATGCGGCTTTGTTAAGAAGGCCAGAAATGGCCGATGAACTAAAACCGTATTTAATGGTTGCTTACTTTATGACCGCCTCCAAAAAAGAAGATAATGGCGACTTGGACGGGGCGATTGCTGACTTCACAAAAGGGCTAACAAACATTGTCACCGGAGATGACGGAAACCAAAACCGGATTTTTGTTTACTGTAATCTCGCCGCCATAAAAGCCCGTAAAGGTGATAACAAAGGTGCAATAGAATATTATACCATGGTAATCGAACTGAACCCCAAAGACGATGAGGTTTATGTTAATCGAGGCATTGCGAAAGCAAATCAACAAGATATGGACGGCGCAATGCTTGATTACAATAAGGCTATTGAACTCAAACCCGACAACAACCCCGCCTATGATAATCGCGGATATGCAAAGCAGTCAAAAGGCGAGAACGAAGCCGCCATCGCGGACTTCACAAAAGCCATAGAAATCAAACCTGATGATGACTTTGCGTTCTATTATCGTGGGGTTGCAAAGCGTGCCAGTGGTGACTTGGCTGGTGCGCTGTCCGATTTCCGCGATGCTTTAAAAAACAAACCTGCCGACCTTAATTTCCAAAAAGCACTTGAGAAAGTGATGTCAGAAATGAAAGCCCTTGAGGCTCAAAAGCCTTCTCCAGACCAAATCATCTCAATCACCAACCTCCAAGGTAAAACCTATACCAATATCAGAATTGTAAAGGATGTGCCGGATGGAATCTACTTTGTCTTTACAGGCACAAACATGGCGGGAGGGGGCGAGATATACTTTGATGATTTACCCGTAATATGGCGGCAGATTTACAATTATTCACCAACCGATGCCGCTGCATATAAACAGGCTGTTTCTGACGAAAAGGCGTCCTATATGGCGAAATACGCCGCCGCCGGACAAGCCTTGGCATCAGCTTCTACCAGTGCAACACGAAATGCTGCTGAAGATAAATCAAGCTCAAGTGGTGACATTTCGGTAAGTGGATTTTCAGCCAAAGTAACCGAAAAAAACAGCACCTATTGGTCATACGCCTATCAGTTTAAGGCAAAAAACAACGGTTCATTCCCCAGAAAGTTTGATGCTTATGTTAAACTTCTTGACGAAAGTGGTTTCGTTATTGATGACGTATGGATTTTAGAGACATTGGCTGGAGGCGAGGAGAGAACATTTTCAGATAGAACGACAGTTGAACCTCAACAAGGCGAAAAAATAAAATCTTATCGTTTGGATTTTAAGGAAACACGGTTTTGAAATATTTTCCAAAACCACGGTAAATCTTATGTCTTTAGGATTCCATGAAACGCCCTGCCGCTATTGCGGCGTGAATGTCGAATATCCCAGCGAAGCCGAGGGGCAAATGGCTCCGTGTCCAAAGTGTGGAAAAAGTGTGATTTTAATTTTGCCCGAAGGTCTGGAAAGAACTGCAACTTCGGAAAGAAAACATTTCATAAAGATTAACGAAGAGAGATACGGGTCTTACTCGATTGAAGGTTTTCTCTCGATGTGGAAGGCTGGCACAATCAATGGTGAAACGCTTGTCGCATTACAAAGAAGTAGCCCCGAAATGCTTTGGCGTCCATTGAGAAACATCGAGACCCTGAAGGGCGAAGAGACCTCACCTTCCAATCTTGCTCGTGAGCGCGGTGCGCTGCGACGCCCGGCGGCAGCTTGGATTATTATTGCGGCTTTCATTTTGGTCGCGGTTGGCATCGCTTCAATTCTGGTTCTGGAGCAACCGGCCAAACACCACATTACATCGCCGGTTCGCGAGGCCGGAAACACAGATTCAGAACCTGTGGTTTTGCAGAAAGACCCGCTGGCTAACAATAAAATGCTGGAGGCAATTCGGAATGGTGGCAATGTGGAAACCGTAAAACATCTTTTGGAAAATGGAGCCTACGCAAATGCAAGAAATATCAACGGCGACACAGCCCTGATTCGTGCGGCTATTGGAATTTATACGGGTGCAGCATGGGAGGGACATACTGATTTAGTCGGGCTTTTGTTGGACAAAGGTGCGGACATCAACGCGAAATCTACGAACGGCTATACAGCCTTGATATGGGCGGCATTTGCAGGCCAAACGGATGTGGTCAAGCTTTTATTAGACAGGGGCGCGGACATAAATGCAATAAGCAACGACGGTAGCACAGCCCTGATTGAAGCAGCAGGGTCAGGCCATACGGATGTGGTCAGGCTTATATTAAACAAAGGCGCAGACATCAACGCGAAAAACTACACCGGCTTTACAGCCCTGATTGCTGCGGTTTTTTCTCCAATGACCAATATTGATACGGTCAAGCTTTTGTTAGACAAGGGTGCTGATATAAACGCCAAGAGTAACGATGGTAGCACAGCCTTGATTGAAGCAGCATGGATGGGACATACGGATGTGGTCAAGCTATTGCTGGACAAAGGCGCGGACATCAACGCGAAAGTTAAAGGCGTAGATGCCTTGATGGTGGCGAGACTAATGGGATATAAGGCAACCGTGCAATTTTTGCAACAAGCCGGTGCACCCGCGTCGGCTGACGCTGGAATCCCTTTCCCTCCGGCTGTTGCAACCGACAAGCCAGCATTTGAGGTGCTAAACGTGTCTGCAAGGGCGACGGAACAAAACAACACTTGGTGGCGTTACGGTTATCGGCTCACCGTGCGAAATAACGGATATGATGACAGCGAACAATTCTTTGAAATTCAGTTCCTTGATGCCGATGGTTATGTCATTAAAACCAAGGCAGAGGAATCTGTCATCAAACCCGGAACGACGGCGATAATCACCGGAGATACCCTGATAGACCTTCCGGGTGCAGGCCGGGTTGCTGGACTCAAGGCGATTTGGAAGCCATAAAATATTTTACCGCCTCAATTTCCATTTGACCATACCGCCATCAGTGCTATTGTCAACCCAGCATCAAGAGCGACTGGCGTAGTCCAGTCCGGCAACCGAGCTTGAAAGAGCCACGGTGCCAGAGCCGGAGAGAATTTTCCGGTTCAATGTGCGGGGTTTGTAATCCCGAACAACATCTGTAAAAGATGACCCACCTTGATGTAATGTCGGGTGGGTTTTTCGTTTGCAGAACTCTTGGTGTGTTGAAAAACACATCAAAATGAAAACAAATGAGTCCCCTCGGCGGCAGCGAATGCCCGCCGATTCCCACCCCCACGCAAACCAGCCGGATTTTACCCTCCACGGGTCTGGCACGGTGTTCCTGTTTGAGCCGTTGACCGACCGGGCAAGGCAGTGGCTTGAGACGCACTGCCCGCTGACCGGCGACCACCAATACATCGGCGGGTCGCTGGCCATCGAGCACCGCTATATCAGCAACATCATCCTGCTTGCCACGCTTGCCGGATTGCAGCCACTGGATTTTCCATCCAGAAATGGCCAGAACCCGTCTGAAATCTTGGCTGAAAGGAGCGTGAGCTGATTATGTGGTCACTCCCTGAAATCAACTCGCTGAACCTCCACGCCAAATCGTGCGCCAGAGCCTACGACCGTGAGGCCAGATTAAAGACGAGCAGGAAACATCCGTGTGAGGGCTGCGGCAGGCCGTCCACGCACCACGACAAGTATTTCGACATCTTTAGCGACGACGCCAAGGGTGTGAGACATACCTGCGAGCGGTGCTACGATAATGGCCGCGCTGACGAAGGCTATTTCAACTGCGGGTGTTGCGGACGGCTCATGGTTCAAAATTACACATGGGAAGTTTACAGCGTCGAGCGCGACGGCCAGACGTTCTGCCTCGCGTGTGCGGCCAAGGATTATTTCGGCCATGAGAAAAACGCCATCAATCCGCAGTCCGTGGTGGATGTGGAATTAAATCCGGGTTCTGACCGCCCGCTGCTCAAGGACGGCATCCTGAACCTCGCGAAAGCCCCGCACGCGCTGGGCGTGAAACAGCCGGTTCCGCCGGGCGTAAAATTCATCGAGAACTTTGAATACGACAGCCACAGCGGTCGGCAGATTTCCGGTGGCGACATTCTGGAAACGCTCCGGTCGCTGGACAAACCGGTTTTTGTGGTGCTCGACGCGGCGTATCAATTCGCCGTGAGCATCGGCCTTTACATCCGTGAACAAACCCCGGCGGCGGTTTGACGATTATGAAAAATTCATCAAATTACGCCCGGTTCGCCACGCAGTTCACGGAACTCTGCCAACGACATGGCGGCGTCTTCAACGAGAAAGACACCATTGGCGAAGGACGCTGTTACCACATCACCACTCCTTTAGGATTGTTGAAAGTCTCCATTCACGCTGACCGGCCAGAAAAATATCGGTCGGCCATTGCGTCAATATTCCTGAAATTCAAAAACTACACCGGCTCCACGCCGTTCCCCTACCACGGCGATTTCAACCCGTTTTCGCACAAGTGGAACATCCTATATTCGGCAAACACGTTGGCGGCGGCACGCAGCGCAGCCCTGCTCGAATTGGAAAGGCGGCTGGAACTCGTTAGCGGCGAATCAACAGAAAGCTGAAATTATGAACGACCAAGATTCTCCGTTTGGAAAAATCATCTACACCTATTCGCGCAAGCAAGCCATCGCTGATGGTTTCCAAATTGATGTCACCGAGTCCGCTCGTCAGGCTGGGATAAAATTTCCAGTTTTCCTGACCCGCGCCGTATATGACAGCTACGTTGCCATTCCACCCGGTGTGTTCGACCAAGAATGGCGAGGAAGGCTCTGGGATGTCCTGTGGATGACGCGCCACGCCATCCAGCAGGCCGAACCGGCTGCCGACCGAATTGTGGTCGAACTGTTTGTCAGGAATGACAACCGGAAGCCCCGGTTGGTCAAGCTGGTCGCGGTGTGCTCGGCGCTGGACATTAACGACGCGACACCGGCCATCACGATTTTATTACCCGACGAGGATTAACATGAAAATTCATAAATTTCACATTCCCGATTCGACCATGGCCGAGGATGACCGGATTTTCCCGACCATCGGCTACGACCGGCCACGAGGGACGAGCTACGCGGCGGCGTGGTTGAAAATCCGGCGACGGGCTGGTCGTGACAAGGCGTTTGCACGACAGGTGCGGGCGGCCATCGAGAAATTCATCCGCAAATCTGCATGAGAAACAGAATAAACACACCGCTAAACTACGTCCCCTACGAACTGCCACCCCAAAGGGCGCGGGAGGTGGCACCTATCCTCGTGGGCACACGGGCAATCAAAATTTATCGAGCCTCGCCGATGTTTTGGGCAGTGGCTCCGGCTGGAGCCGGATGCTACCGGATTCAATTTGCAACCACACTCGGTGCCGGTCATTGTGGATTTCTGGTGACATCCAAGGCGGCGGCGGAATTTATCGGCCACACGGCACATCCGTTCCTGCTGTTGGCGCAAATCCAAAAACTTGGCTGGCTGGATTTGGCTACGGAATTTGAAACGGTGGTCGCACAAATCATCAAGACCGCCCGTCGGGTCAACCAGTTAAAAAATCAAAATGAAACATTCGCCAAAAATTAAGCTGACGCCGCTGCTTCGGTCATTTCTAAAACCGTTGTTCGGAGAAAAACCGCGTCCGCTCACCCATGCCGACTGGGAGGATTTCCAAACCCGTTATGGGGCGAATTGCCGCCGTAGCATTCACGTTCGTCGCCGGAAACTCATCAAGCAGAACACCGGGAAATGGCCGGAGAATTTTACATTTGATGAATTTTTGGATTATCACAAACCGAACTCCAGCGCACCACGCTACCTAAAAGAACTGTGGCCGCAGTTGACCACAGACGAGCAGGAGGTCGTGAAAAATCTGAATGAATGGGCGTTCATGTTCCCGGCATCGTTTGACACCCGGCGGCAATACCGCGTGGCCTGTGCTTTCAGACTTGAGCGTTTCTTTGGCCGGAAATTTCATCCAAAAAAAACCAAGACCCGGACGGTCGAGCGCAAAGACGCGAAGTTTGGCAGGCTGGTCGAGGGGGCGACGTTTAGATAAATGAAAAATTCATCCAGAAAGACCGGTCGAACAAATGAAACACCTCCGGTTCTTGCCCTGCGGTCGCGGCGTTTGTTACGTTACGCCCATGCTGGCAAGGCTGATGCCTGAATCGAGGAAATAACCTGTGAAAATTTATCATGGAACCACGGCGGCGGTGGCCAAACGTGCCTTGGCCGAAGGGTTGAAGCCGCGTAATGCCACCGGCAAGTCCAACTGGAAACACAGCGTGGAGAGCAACCCGTCACTGATTTATCTGACGACCACCTACGCGCCTTATTACGCGCTCCAAGGGGCGCAAAAGCGCAAAGGAGAAAAAATCGCCATCATCGAAATCGAGACCGACTTGCTGGATGAAACCAAGATGCGTCCCGATGAGGATTTCATCGAACAGGTGACGCGCCGGGACAAGAAAAACAGCGCGGGCATCGTGGGCGACACGATGAACGAGCGCACGGCATACATCCGAAACCATATTGATGAATTCGACAAGTCATGGAAGCTGTCCGTCGAACATCTTGGCAATTGTGCCTACAAAGGCGTCATCAAGGATGCGATAACAAGGGTGGCGGTGGTGGATGTTTCAAAATGCCGTTCCATGTGCTTCGAGGCGCAGGAACCCACCATCACGCTGATAAATTTCAAAATCTGCGGCAAGCAATACCAGTTGTTGAACAGGTGGTTCATGGGCGAGCCGGTCACGGTGGAAGAATGGTTCAAAAATCAATCGGCGAACCCGCTGAATTATATGGATGAAAAACAAAAGGCATCCGCCATCCGCAAGATGTCAGCAAGGCTGGCGAACCAAAGCTGCATTAAAATCATCTTCCCCAAGTGAGGCTGGCTGGTTCTGCCAGATTGAAAATTTCATCCAATGAAACCGGACTGCCCGAAAATCTGGGAACGGGTCGCACACGCCGATTCCATCCACGGCTCCGCAAACTGGCGGCGGGTGCCGGGCTTGACACTTCGCATTTGTGGTGCGAGAGATGAATCCTGCACTGAATATTCAGTTGTAGCCGGTGGTCTAGCCGCATCTCCTGCGGGTTTGACCGCCGGTTTCTTTTCCACCGTCAGCCATCCACTGACGACCCAATCTGAAAAATTCTAAATTTCATCCAATGAAACTGGCAATCATTTGTGACGACGAATTCGAGGCTCGCCGGATGCCTGTTCAGGACGTGGATGTGCTGATAAGCCTCGGCGACCTGCCGAACAGCGTAATTCTGGAAGTTGCCGACCTGTGCTGTCCGAAGGAAATCTTGGCCGTGCGCGGGAATCACGATACGGCGGTTCCATTTCCAGAAGGAGTGAGGGATTTACACCTCGCCGTCCATGAAATTGAAGGCGTCCGGTTCGGCGGTTTCTGTGGGAGCCTGCGCTACAAACAAGGAGCATTCATGTTTGAACAGCAGGAGGTCGAACGCCTCATGGCGGCATTTCCACCCGTAGATTGCTTTCTGGCTCATTCTCCGCCACGTGCGATTCACGACCGGGAGTCCGGCGGGACGCACATCGGGTTTGTCGGATTTTCCAATTTCATCACACGCTGCCAGCCCAAACTGTTTCTTCATGGCCACACCCACCTCGCCCAAGAATCAGTGGTCGGCTCCACGCGCATCATCGGCACGTTCGGCTATCGCATCCTAGAACTGCCGGACGTTGGTTAACCCGGATAAACCCGGTTCAGTTCACATATTTGATGAGCGTCAGCAACTTCAGCCGCTGGTGGGTGTGACCCTGCTCGTCTTGGGTGGATGGTGCCGCTCCGGCCACGATGACGGCATCTCCGCCTTGCTGACGCGCAATTTTCGCGATGGCTTCATCCCTGTCGCTGCCGAACAAAGCTGACAGTCCCTTGCCCCCATCGTGATTTTCGTCAATGGTGCCGAGGACTCGATATTTTTGAAGCGGCGTCCCATCTTCCCAGAAATCAATGCCGTCAACGGCTCGGTTGCTGCCGCCCAGACCTTGGAGAATCTCGAAGCCGTGATTCGCCGTGAACTTCGGACTGGAACAACCGCAGAACAGAATCGTGGCGGTGAACAGCGCGAAAATTTGAAATTTCATCAAACAAAATGAAAAATCATCACCAGCACCGCTGCTATCGCAATCGCTGCAATCACTCCAATCGGCCAGTTGCGGACTCGAACGCGAGCGGCGGAAACAGGAACCCCGTCAATCACAAGCCGGTATGGGAAAGAAAATCCAAAGCCGCTCCCGCCCCAGTTCAGTTCTGCCGTATGCGAGGCACCTGAATAATTGAACCGCGTGGATTGGGAACCTGTGAATTTTATCTGCCCACCCGTGCTCAGGATTAACTGTCCGTCCAAGAACACTTCAATGGAGGCAGTGCTCCACAGATAACGGGGAACCATCCGAGCTTGAACCTCAACTGGTTTATCCTGCCATGTAATAATTTCGCTCATGTTGATTTTTGACCAACCGACACAAACCTGCGGGATGGTTGGACAAAACGCAAGCCGTCGAAATCGGCGTCACCTTCGCACGGGTGGGAAAATCCGAATGACTGGTGAATTTGCCCTTGCGGCCTCACCCACGATGTTAAAAAATCCGGCGGCGGAAGCCAAGGAGGTGGGACAGAGGATGTCCACGGAAGAAAACGACCGCCACCGGACTCTGCTCTTTTATCTCACAGGGTCGCCAGTGGACTCCAACCGTTTTTTGTTTTTCATCCACCACAAAACCCAGCCCGTCCAAACAGGGTGAATCCGGCCACCCGCCAACCGGCCAAACCGGGTTGGGAACCGGGTGGGATGGGGTTCGTGAGGGGGTGGTGGAAAGGTCACGCCTCCCCATTTCTATGGCAGCGCGTAGAAACATAAACACCAACCATTGAAAACATTGGCGATATTGCGCATACACCCGGCACTACCCAAAAACCGGAAATCCGGGGAAAACCCAGTAAAACCGGGAAACCGGGGTGGCTTAAATCTGGGCACGTTTGGAAAAAAGGGTGTTTGGTGACGCTCGGCGATGAGGGACGCCTCGCGTGCGTGGGCGGGAGAAAAAGAACAGGGGAGGCGGTGGAAAAAATGTCAGTGAATATGTCAGTTAAAAGTTACGATTAGGGGTGGGAGAGCAAGTCATTGTTTGCTTGATTTGCCAGTAAAACAGGCTATATTTAGCTGTAGAAACTGGAGTTCAGGGTTCGAGTCCTTCCTCTGGAGCCAATTTCAGAACCCTAGCTTTCCAATGGGTTTTGAACGGCGGGAAGGGCAGATTGATGGTGAATGTCAGCAAAAAAGTCAGCAAAAAATGAGTTTTTGCGCTACTCCGCAACAATTCGCACTGACTTCTGACTGACTCGCCAACTGCTCGCTAACGCGACTTCGCAAGTGTTTCGTATGCTTATTCCATGAGAAAAAACATGTAAAAAGCATATTGGATGTTCAAGCGCCAAAATCGACCAAATTATTAGATTCAAAACAACTCCACGCGCGAACAGCGTTGTCTTGGCACAAGCTACAGGGAAGAAGCCCAAAAGCTTCTGGACGCAGCAAATCAGTCGCGGCAAGCCCCTGCCTTGAATATGCAGTGGGCAAGGCATATATCACACACGCCGACCCTAAAATGGGAACGCGCACATGGCAGGCTGAGGTGCAATCCGTCGGCGCAAAGTCGAATGTGTTTCTGCAGGCGCTGGAGGGGGTGTAAAGGCGTCCGATGTTGGCGGTGGCCGGGGGCTGCTGCGACGGCGTCCGCGTCAGCCGAATCTTGATTGGTCCGGGTTTTGCGGACGAGGCTGTAGGGGAGAAAACAGCAAGGCGCGAGGTTGGGAGTTGTAAAACCCCGCGCCTCGCGCCTTGTGGCTTAAACCTTGATCTCTAAGTGCGCGGCAGTTCGTAGCCGGTGAGCGCCTTCATGTATTGGGCGCGCTCGAACGCCGCCGGTTCCGGACAATTCTTCTGGCTCAGGCTGCCTTTCAATTGCTTCACGGATTCGTATTCGTGTTCCACGAGCCAGTCGGTCAGTTCGCGTTCGATCATCGCAATCTGCGGGATGCCGTGGCGGATGACGGTGGAGCAAAGCATCGTCACGTCCGCGCCAACCATCAACATCTTCAGCGCATCGGACGCGCGATGGATGCCGCTGGTCGCGGCGAGGCTGGCCTTCACCTTGCCGTGGAGCAGGGCAATCCAGCGCAAGGGCAGGCGCATCGCCATCGGCGTGCTCAACAGAATGTTCGGCTTCACCTCCAGCGTTTCCAGTTCGATGTCCGGTTGGTAAAAGCGGTTGAAGAGCACCAAACCGTCCGCGCCGGCCTGGTCGAGGCGCTTGGCCATGTTGGCAAAGTTGCTGAAGAACGGGCTCAGCTTCACCGCGACCGGAATGGAGACGTTGGCCTTCACTGCTTTCAGGATGTCGAGATAGGTCATCTCCACTTCCGTGCCGGTGAGGTTCATGTCGGTCGGGATGTAATAGATGTTCAGCTCCAGCGCGTCCGCACCAGCCTTCTGAATCTGCTTGGCGTATTCCGTCCAGCCGCCGACGGACGAGCCGTTGAGGCTGGCGATGATGGGGATGCGCGTCGCTTTCTTGGCGGCGGCGATGTGCTTGAGATATTCCTCGGGGCCGAGCTTGTATTCGTCGGCCTCGGGAAAATACGTCAGCGATTCGGCAAAGCTTTCCGTGCCCTGCTGCAACTTCGCATTCAGCTCCAGCCGGTCCTGCTTCAACTGTTCCTCGAACAGCGAATACAGCACGATGGCCGCCGCGCCGGCGTCTTCCATGCGCTTGAGGTTGTCAATGTCCTCCGACAACGGCGACGCGGAAACGACCAGCGGCGAACGCAGTTTCAAACCGAGATAATTAGTGGTGAGATCCATAATTTTATTTCGTTAAGGGTTTAATCAGGCTTCGGTGCTGCTGGCCGCCACGGTCGCGGCGGGCGTCGCGGCCGGTTTCGGCGTGGGTTGCGCCATGTATTGGTAGAACTTCCAGCGGCGGTCGGCGTCCACCTGCGCTTGCATGAAGAATTTCTTCGCGTCCTCCGGTTTGCTCTTCGTGAGCATCTTGAACCGGTTTTCCGTCATCATGAAATCCGACACCTTGGACTTGGCCGCGCCGGAATCCAGTTGGAGCGGATTCTCGCCGCGCTCGGCCCGGCGGGGGTCGTAGCGATACAGGAGCCATTGGCCGGATTCGACCGCGAGCTTTTGCTGCCGCGCGCCGATGCCCTGATCGAGCGCGATGCCCTGGGCGATGCAATGACTGTAAGCGATGATGAGCGACGGGCCGGGATAGGATTCCGCCTCGATGAAAGCCTTGAGCGTGTGCTCGTCCTTCGCGCCCATCGCGACGCTCGCCACGTAAATATTGCCGTAGCTCATGGCGATGAGACCGAGATCCTTCTTGCCCGCCGGTTTGCCGGCGGCAGCGAACTTGGCAATCGCGCCGCGCGGCGTGGCCTTGGAGCATTGGCCGCCGGTGTTGGAATAAACTTCCGTGTCCATGACGAGCACATTGACCTTGTGGCCGCTGGCGAGGACGTGATCCAAGCCGCCGTAGCCGATGTCGTAGGCCCAGCCGTCGCCACCGAGAATCCACACACTCTTCTTCACGAGCTGGTCGGCGAGCGGAATCAACAGCTTGGCTTCCGGCTGGTCAATCGCCGGCAATTTCTGTTTCAGCGCCGCGACGCGTTCGCGCTGGTCGTGGATGCCCGCTTCGTCGCTTTGGTCGGCGAGGAGAATCTGCGTGACCAGTTCATCGCCGACTTGCGCGGAGATTTTCTTGAGCAGGTCTTCCGCAAAAAGTTTCTGCTGGTCAATCGAGACGCGGAAGCCGAGGCCGAATTCCGCGTTGTCCTCGAACAGCGAATTGCACCACGTCGGGCCGCGCCCCTGATTATCCTTGGCGTAAGGCGTGGTCGGCAGATTGCCGCCGTAAATGGAGGAGCAGCCCGTGGCATTGGCGACGACCATGCGGTCGCCGAACAGTTGCGTGAGCATCTTCACATAAGGCGTCTCGCCGCAGCCGGCGCACGCACCGCTGAACTCGAAGAGTGGTTGCAGCAATTGTTGCTGGCGCAGCGCGCTGTTCTTGATCTTGCGGCGGTCCACCTCGGGCAGGCCGAGGAAGAAGTTCCAGTTGTCATGTTCCGCCGCGCGCAACGGCGGCTGCGGGCGCATGTTGATGGCCTTGAGCTTGGCTTCGGCCTTGTTCTTCGCGGGACAAACGTCCACGCAGATGGTGCAGCCGGTGCAATCTTCCGCCGCGACTTGCAGCGTGAATTTCTTGCCCTTGAATTCGGGAATGCGCGAATCGCAACTCTTGAACGTCGCGGGCGCGCCCTTCAAATCGGCTTCGTCATACACCTTCGCGCGGATGGTGGCGTGCGGGCAGATGGCGACGCACTTCAAACATTGAATACAGGTCTTCTCGTCCCACACGGGAATCTCCAGCGCGAGATTGCGTTTCTCATATTGCGCCGTCGCGGTCGGGAACGAGCCGTTGTTCGGGAACGCGCTGACCGGCAACTCGTCGCCGTCGCCGGCAGCAATCTTGCCCAAAACATTGCGGACGAAGGCCGGCGCGTTCGGCGTGATGGACGGGAGCAGGGGACCGACGCCGTTGACCTTGTTATCCGCCACGATGACTTCGTGCAGGTTGGCGAGCGTGTTGTCCACGGCCTTGAGGTTCATATTGACGATTTCGTCGCCCTTCTTGCCGTAGGTTTTTTTGATGGAATTCTTGATGGCCGCAATCGCCTCGTCCTTCGGCAGCACGCCGGAGAGCGCGAAGAAGCAAACTTGCATGATGGTGTTGATGCGGCCGCCCATGCCGCTTTCGCGCGCGACCTTGGTGGCGTTGATGACATGGAACTTCGCCTGCTTCGCGAGCAAGGTCTCTTGCACCGGCGTTGGCAGCGTCGCCCAGATGGCTTCCTTCGAATACGGCGTGTTTAGCAGGAACGTGCCGCCAGGCACCAGGCTGCGGAGCATTTCGTAGCGTTCGAGGAACACCGGCAAGTGACACGCGACGAAGTTGGAACTGGTGATGAGGTAGGACGAACGAATCGGTTGCGGCCCAAAGCGCAAATGCGACACGGTCATGGAACCGGACTTCTTCGAGTCATACACGAAATAACCCTGCGCGTAATTCGCGGTCTCTTCGCCGATGATTTTGATGGAGTTTTTGTTCGCGCCCACCGTGCCGTCGGCCCCGAGGCCGAAGAACAGCGCGCGGACGACGTTCGCCGGCTCCGTGGAAAAATTGGCATCGTAAGCCAGGCTCGTGTGGTTCACGTCGTCGTTGATGCCGACGGTAAAATGATTCTTTGGCGTGGCGACGGAAAGATTGTCGAACACGGCCTTGACCATCGCCGGCGTGAATTCTTTCGAGGACAAACCATAGCGGCCCGTTAGCACCGCCGGAACCGATTTCAAATGCGAACGGCCGGCGGCGGTTTCTTCCATCAACGCCGTGACGACATCCTGATAAAGCGGTTCGCCGGTCGCGCCCGGTTCCTTTGTGCGGTCGAGCACCGCAATCTTTTTGACCGAAGCGGGCAGGGCGGCGATGAAGCGCTTACCGTCGAACGGACGATACAAACGCACTTTGAGGATGCCGACCTTCTCGCCCTTGGCCACCAGCGCATCCACCGCTTCATGCGCGGCTTCGGCTCCGGAACCCATCAGCACGATGACGCGCTCCGCGTCTTTCGCGCCGACGTAATCGAACAGATTATAGGAACGGCCCGTGAGCTTGGCGAACTCGTCCATCACGCCCTGCACGATTTCGGGGCAGGCGGAGTAAAACGCATTCGCGGCTTCGCGGCCTTGGAAGAACACGTCAGGATTCTGCGCTGTGCCGCGGAGAACCGGTTTGTCCGGCGTCATCGAGTTCGCGCGATGCGCGGCGATGATTTTGTCGTCAATCAGCGCGCGGATGACGGCGTCGTCGAGCAATTCAATCTTGGAAACTTCGTGCGAGGTGCGGAAACCGTCGAAGAAATGGATGAAGGGCAAACGTGAGCGGAGCGTGGCGGCTTGGGAAATGAGCGCGAAGTCCATCGTCTCCTGCACGGAGTTGGCGGAAATCATGCCCCAACCGGTAGATCGACAGGCCATCACATCGCTATGGTCGCCGAAGATGGAGAGCGCGTGCGTGGCTACCGTGCGTGCCGTGACATGGAACACCGTCGGCAGCAGTTCGCCGGCAATCTTGAACATGTTCGGAATCATCAGCAGCAAACCTTGCGACGCCGTGAACGTGGTGCTCATCGTGCCGGTCTGCAACATGCCGTGAACGGCGGCGACTGCGCCGCCTTCGCTTTGCATTTCGACGATGGCGGGCTGGGTGCCCCAGAGATTCTTTTTGCCTTCCGACGCCCACTGGTCGCACCATTCGGCGATGGGAGAGGACGGGGTGATGGGATAAATCGCCATCGTCTCGTTGACGCGGAAGGCGACGTAGGCGGCGGCCTCGCAGCCGTCAATGGTTTTGAATTTCTTGGCCATAAAAATGTCTTTGTTGGTTGGTTGGCTTGAATGTGTGTCCGGGATGTCCGGCAACGTCATTGCGGAGACAATCTAGCCGTGTAAAAGGGATGGGACTTACCCTATTTTGCCAAAGGCGAAGCACTGGTTGTTCTAAATGAATGCTGGCTATTGCCGGTCATTCACAAACAAAAAAGCCATTGTATGCCGGCGAAAAGAAAATGGTGGGGAACCATTTATTCAAAGCGCCTGCTGTTGAGAATTATCTGTGCGGACTGTCAAGTTGGCTTTGACCCCCCAAATAATGAAAGGATCAAAGCCAAGATTTGCGGGCGAAGGCAACCTCCGCGCCCGGAAGTGTAATGCGTTCTTAAAATTATCCGTTGGTCACAAGACTTACGGTTTCACTCCCAGCGCCCATTCGATGCCACCGAGGACATGCTGCTGATATGCTTTGCTGATTTCCACGGAATTTTTGCGGTCCTTCAAATTTGGGTCGGCATCAATGATGTCCTCGCGATGGCCGAGCGAGGTGTAGAACACCTTGCCGTCGCCGTAGCTTTTGCACCAGCTCACCGGGAAATGACCGCTGACTTCCTTGTGTTCGGGGTGCTTGTCCATGATGAGCAAGTCGTGCACCTTCGCCGCGTCGTAATTTTTAAACTGATAAATTTCCTCCTGCTGAACCGTCCACGATTTGCCGAGCGGCGCCGTCGCCGGGTTCGCCGGATCTTGGTTCAGACATTCGACACTGACCTGCGGGCCGTGATGTTGAAACTCTCCGCCCAGCATCGCGATGAATTCAGGAAAACCATGAAACGTGTCGCTCGCCGCATGGATGCCGATGAAGGCATGACCGGCTTTGATCCAGTCCAGAAACCCCTGTTTGTCCGGCAGCGGCAAATCGCCGGTGGTGCTGGCAAACACCACGCCGTCATAATTTTTCAGGTTCGCCGGCGCGAGCTTTTGTAGCGCCGGCTTTAGCGCTTCGTTTTCCCATTTTTCCTCGGCGTCCTTGAAAGCCGCCTTTTCCTCCGGCGTGGCATCCTTCTTAAGATTCGCCGGCTTGCCGGGCGGCTGCTGGACAAAATCCACCGTGAACACGCCGCTGTCTTTGCCCAGCTGCGCAAGAACTTTTTCCAGCGTGGGAATGGAGCTGTGCCGGAAACCCGTGGTCGTCGTAACGACCAGCAGCTTCTTCGGTTCGGCGTGCAGCGTCGTCGCGGTCAACGCGGTTATCAGCAGTGCGGGGAGCAGTTTCATAATGTGATGGTTCGAAATTTGAAATTCGTCGTTCGTCAATTTGCTCAAGGTTCATTCACCACGGGCATTGGCCGCACCCAGATATTGCGGAAGGAAACGGAGTTGTTGTGATATTGCAATGCCAGCGGCATCTGCTCGGGATGCGGCGTGTATTTGCCGGGACTTTTCCAGTTGGTCGCGCCACGGAACGCCTGATGATTTTGCACCACCACACCGTTCTGGATGACCGTCACATACGCCGGTGTTGTCACTTCGCCGTTTGGCCCAAAATGCGGCACCGTGAAAAGAATGTCATACGTCTGCCACTCGCCGGGTGGCCGGCACGCGTTCGCGAGCGCCGGATGCTGGCCGTAAAGCCCGCCCGTCGCGCCGTCAGCATAGGTTTTGTTGTTGTAGCAGTCGAGGACTTGCACTTCATATTGGCTCATTAAGAATACGCCGCTGTTTCCGCGGCCCTGGCCTTCGTTTCTGGCTGGCGTCGGCTCCTTGAATTCCAAATGTAATTGGATGTCGCCAAACTTGTCCGCTGTCTCGATGTCGCCCTTCGCGGAGACCATCACGCCGTCCTCGATTTTCCACGCCGGTTCGCCGCCTGTTTTTTTATCGTGCCAGTGCGACAAATCCTTGCCGTCGAACAGCACAATCGCATCCGCCGGCGGCGCGGCGTTTTCGCTGAACGAAGCGCCCGGCGTCACGATGGGCGGCTGCGGCCGCGCGGGATCATGCACATGCCATTTGCCGTCCGGTTGCACCGGCGTGTCCTGGAAGCCAGCCACGCCGTCAATCGTGACCTCGACATTTTTTTTGTTTTGCGCGAGCGCCACGTTGGTGGCGATGGCCGCGAGCGCGGCGATGATGATGAGTTTGTTCATGAGATTTTAAATTTTTGGGAACTTGGTCCATTTGCCAGACGCGGCGGACTTGACGCAGGTTTCGATGAACGCCATGCCTTCCACGCCGTCGTCCACGGTCGGAAAATCGAATGAACCTTTCTTGCCCGCGATGCGCGCGCGAATTGCCGCGACGGCTTCCAGATAGATGTTCGCGAACGCCTCAATGAAGGCCTCGGGATGGCCGAACGGCAGCCGCGTGAACTTCTTCGTCACGTCGGAAACATAGCCGTTGCCGCGCCGCAGAATCCGCGCCGGCTCGCCCTTCGGTGTGAACTGCAATTCGTTTGGATGCTCCTGCTGCCAGGCCAGCGCGCCGAGCGTGCCATAGACGCGGATGTTCAAATTATTTTCCTCGCCGCAGGAAATCTGAGAGCAATGCAGCACACCTTTCGCGCCGCCATGGTAGCGGATGAGCATATTCGCATCGTCCTCCAGCTTGCGGCCGGGGATGAAGCTGGTGAACTCCGCGCACAACTCGTCAATCTTCAAGCCGGTGATGTAGCGTCCGAGATTTTCCGCGTGCGTGCCGATGTCGCCAACGCAGCAGCTGGCGCCAGCCTTCTTCGGGTCGCTGCGCCACGCGGCTTGCTTCTGGCCCGTCGCCTCGATTTTATCGAGCAGCCAGCCCTGCGGATATTCCGCGACGACTTTCAAAATCTTGCCCAGCTTGCCGCTGCGGACGAGTTCGCGCGCTTCCTTAACCATTGGATAGCCCGTGTAATTGTGTGTCAGCGCAAACACCTTGCCGGTCTCGCGCACCACTTTGCGCAATTGCTTCGCCTCAGCGAGCGTGAGCGTCATCGGTTTGTCGCAGACAACGTGGAAGCCAGCTTTCAAAAAGGTGATGGCCACCGGCGCGTGCAGGAAATTCGGCGTAACAATGGCGACAAAATCAATCCGCTCGTCCGCCGGCAGCGCGGCCTCGGCTTTGGCCATCTCAGCGTAGCTGGCGTAGACGCGTTTTGGTTTGAGGAATAGCTGCTCGCCAGTGGTCTGCGAATTCTTGGCGTCGGAGGAAAAGGCGCCGGCAACGAGTTCAATCTGTCCGTCGAGGTTGGCGGCCATACGATGGACCGCGCCGATGAAGGCGTTTTGTCCGCCGCCGACCATTCCGTAGCGAAGTTTGCGTGGCATAAATTATTCTTTCTTGGAAAAGCGCAATCTAGGGAATGACGCAACGCAGGACAAGCGCAACTTTTGCAACACACGGGCAAGTGGCTGATTTAAGGACGCATTCGCGACTTTAGAAACGGAGGTTCATGCTGACGCCCAGCCCGCCGTTGAATTCCTCATACGCGGCGGCATAGCGATCGTCAGTGGTCTTGGAGTTGAAATTAAAAAATGTGCGGACATTAAAGCTGTCGTTGAAGGTGTAAATCAGCGCGATGCCGTAGGAATGGAGGTAGTCGTTGCGGTCGCCGTTTTGCAGGGTGTTCAACCGATAGTTGGTGAACATGAACCGGTAGCTCGGCTGCACGACAAAATGCGCCGTGACCAGCCAGTTGAAGGTGACGCTCGTAATGTCGTCAAAGCGGTTGTTGATATAAGCGTAGCTGCCAAAAGTGGCGGGCTGCTCGGTGAAATGATAGTCCACCTGATTGCCGACAGCAAAAACCGTGGTGCGCGTGATGGGGATGAGTCGCTGGACGGTGAACGACGGGAGAAATTCGCGATAGGTTTCACGATAGTCGGACTGATTGGCCAGACGATTGCCAGCGGCATTCAAATCCAGCATCCACAAGCCGCGGGTGTAGCGACCATCGAGAAAAACCGACGCGGCATTGAAGTCGAGGCGCGAGATGCGGTCGTTGCCGTAATTATACCATTGGCTTGCGATGCCGAGGCTGGAGGAAATTTTGCCCTCACCAAGCTTCCAATCAGCAGGCAGAAATGCCCCCTGAATGGAGTTGATGAAAACGGCGCTGCCGATGCGCTGGCCGTTGGGCGAGTAGTTGGCGTTGTCGGTGTAAAAAACCTGACTGTCCAAAAGCAGGCTGAAATAATGGTGGCGCGGAATGAGCCGGAGAATCCGTTGCGGCCCAACATCCGTGCTTTCACCCGAATAAAGCTCCGGCGCGTTGGTGCCGGCGGCAAGCGACGGAAACGGCGGCATGTTCCCGTTGAGCTGTGAATTTTGAAATTGTTGCACGGAGGCCGGCTGAGCGTGCAGTGCCAGCTTTCCGGTAACCAACACGACCGCGATGAGAGTGGGCGAAAGGGCTTTCAAACGAAATTAGTGCAGGGTGGTAATGATGATGCCGGCACCGGAGCCGGGATTGACGTAGTTCTGCGCCGGATTGCCGCCGTAGGTGACGCCTTGAATAAAATTTACATCTCCGTTGACCGAGGCTTGACCGGTGTTCGGGTTCGGGGCCAGCTCGCCGTTCTCGCAGGCGAGCGTCACGCTGCTGCCCGCGCCGAATGCGACATCGGAAAGGTTGATGGTGTTGGCAGCCATGTTAACCGTGCCGAAGCTGCCGAAGTCAGCGTTGTTGACGGTGACATAATTTGGCGCGGTGAAATTGGCCGTCGCATTCTGGCCGACGCCGATCAAGGTTCGTCCGCTGGCATCCAGCAAAATGCCGTCGCCGGAATTGAGCGTGAGGAGATGCGTCTGGACGGAGGTGTTTTTCACGTCCAACAAGCCCGTGTTGGATGTCAGCGTCACCGAACCATCCTTGGCGAGGGTCTTGAAATCATTGTCGCCGACGGTATACAAACTTGCATCCCAGGTGATGCTGATGGAGTTTTGTGCGGTCAATGCCAGATGGCCGGGTGTGAAAATACCGGTGTTAAGAATGTCAATTGTGGAGCCGGAAGTCATGCCGATGTTGCCGGTGCGATTGATGATGCTGCCGCCATTGAGCGAAATGCTTCCCGCCGTGGACAAATCAAAGTCGGCGACATCCGCTTCCAGCACCGTGTTCGGCGCAAAGTTCATGCCGGTGCCGCCGACCAGCGTTAGGTTGTCACCGGCGGCAAGTCCGCTGAACGTGACAGAGGTGTTGAAATTAAGATTGCCCGCAGCGACAAAATCAAACGTCGGATAACCTGAATAGGCCGCGAGGTCGATAGTCAGCGGATTAGCAGAGTTAAAGGCGATATTGTCGCCAGCAAAACCTTGGAATGTTTGTCCGGCGTAAAAAGAATTACCCGCAAGCGTAATTGGCTCGCCGAGGAAAATGCGGTTAGGCGGTGTGGGGATTTGCGAATCCGTCACCGAGGAACTGGTGATGTTCGCGTCGGTCTGAAGCGCGCTCTGCACAGCGCGGTTCTGGGCATGGTTTTGAATGGAGTTAAAATCAAACACCTGCACCTGATCGGCAGAAGCCTTGTCGCCGACCAGCAAGCCAGTGTCTACCGCGTGACCGGACTTGATGAGTTTCAATTGCTGTTCAATCTGACTAATAATGAGCGGCAGCGAGGCCAGTTCGTGGTCAAAACCGCTGACAAGCAGGCTGTGCTTCACGAGTTCGTCCAGCCGGAACACGATGACCGGCGCCAGTTGCTTGCCGCCGGGCAGGATGAAGGTCATTTGGCCAGCGGACAATTTCTGTTTCAGCTTGTTGAGGAAATTCACCACCACTGTGCCTTCCAGGTCGAGCACCTTCATGCCGCCGTCCGGCGTGGTGGAAACAATAAGCGTGGTGCCCAGCACCGATGCCGTGGCCGAACCGGTATGAATGGTGCCGCCACCTTTGCCGTGCGGTGAGTGGAACAGCAGGCTGCCTTGTTTGAGATTGATGGTGCGGTTGGCCGGATCGAAGGAGAATATCGTGTTCGCTCCGACGCGGGTGACCGTCTCGTCTTCGGCAATCAATTCCGCGCGCGACGCCGCGCCGGTTCGCAGGATGTCCGGCATCGCAAAAATATCGTTCACCGCCGCGGCTTTTTCCTTCTGGTCAGCGGCGGAAATAATCTGCACATCATTGACGACCTGCGAAAGCTTCGACTGTTTTAAATCAATCGCGTGGCTCGTGAAAGCGGCGGCGGTGCAACCAACAAGGCAGAGCCGGCGGAGGAACATGGTTTTCATGGCGTAAAATCTACGGGATATAACCTTCTATTAAAGTAATCTTTTAGATTAACCTGACTGCTGGGTCAACGCTTATTTCCGCTTCACTTGTCCGCGAGCACAAACGCGCCGTCCCAGCCCGCCGGCAGCGGGCTGTCGCTCAACGCGGCGCAGCGCAGGACATACATTTCGCACAGGTAATCCTCCACGCCGATTTGTTTCTGCGCGGCTTCAAATAAGACGATGGCGTCGCGGAATTTTGCCTGCCGGTAAAGCGCAATGCCCTCGTGATAAATCGCCAGCCAGGCTGGGATTGGGACGGAGTTATCGCTCAACAAGGTGAAAGTTTCCACCGGCTTAGTTTTGCCTTTGAATGCCACCGCGCCGACTTGGCGGTAAATAAAATGTTCGCGGGTCAATTTTTCAACCTCCTCGCCGATGAGGATATCCGTATGAAATTGCTTCGTGGCACTTTCCAATCGCGCGGCCAGGTTCACCCCGTCGCCGAGCACGGTGAATTCCATGCGCTGAGGATGGCCAATATTGCCGACGATGACCTCGCCATGATTCACGCCGACGCCGATAGAGAGATTTGCCCGTTCGGAATTCGTTTTCCAGTCGGCATTCAACTTCGCCAACGCCAGGCGCATCTGAAGCGCCGTGGTTACGGCATTGCGCGCGTCCTCGGCGTTACCCTTGCTGTGCGTGTCGCCCCAGACAGCCATGATGGCGTCACCGATAAATTTTTGCAGCGTGCCCTCGTTTTTTAAAACGCTGCCGACCATGTCCGCAAAATATTCGTTGAGCTGCGCAACGAGTTTGTCCGCGTCTGCCTTTTCCGTCATCGTCGTGAAGCCGCGGATATCCGAGAACAAAACTGTCACCGGCTGCTTGCGGCCTTTCAACGCTTCGACGAACGAACGCCGGTCGTTCAAAATCGTCCGCGCGACGTTTTTGGAAACATAACGGTCGAGGATGTTGCGGTAACGGCGCTTGTCAAATTGTTCCAGCGCATATTCAAAAATAATGCCGAACGAACTGGTTGCCATAAAACAAAACAGCGGTGGCATCATCGCAACCACGCAGTTATGTTGTGTCAGCGCCAGCTGGCAAACGGCGAGAAAGCCCAGCGTGGACGCGACCATCATTAGTCCTTTCAGCAACGCCTGCGGAATGCCAAGGCAGATGAGCAGCGCCAGCTCGACTGCGCCCAGCGCAATCCAGAAATCCGCCGTGGCGCTGGTGGGGGTAAGCCATTTTCCCTGCAACAGTGCCGCGAGCATTTGTGCCTGAATTTCGGGTCCGGGCATTTCGCCGAAGGGGGTCGCATGAACGTCGTGGAAAATTTCCGCCATCGGGCCAACGATGACGATTTTGTTCGAGACAGCCAGTCCGTCCTTGAATGGCGGCTTTTCCCAGAGCGCGTCCACAAACATGTTTTCCACCGGCCAAGCGCGGTAGGTGCCGGCGGAACCTTGGAAATTGATGAGAACTTTTTTATCCGGCAGCGGTGTTGAAACATGGCCTTGAAATTTTTCCGCGGCGCGCGCGGTGATTTGCACGAGATCATCCGGGGTTTTGCCGGTGCGGATGGATTTCGTGAGAATGGCCGCCACGCGGGGGTCGAGTCCGCCAAGTTCCAGCCGCTCGCGTTCGATGGATGTCCGATAGCGGGCGCGGCGCACGACGTCGTCACCGTCCGGCCAGATGTTGACCAACCCGAGAATTTCATCGGTGCCGGGCAGGAGCAGGCGTGCGTTGGGCTGGGTCAGTTTTTTGGTCCTGCCGGTCGTGCCTTCCTCGTCAGCGAGCATTTCGCCGATGACGACTCGGTCTTTATATTTTTTCAACGCCTGCGCAAATACGTCATCACCATCGGTTTCGCTGGCGAACACGAAGTCAAACATCACCACCTTGGCGCCAGCTCGCATCAGCTTTTCCAGGATCGCGGCATAGACCGAACGATCCCACGGCCACGGCTGCTGCATTTTTTGCAGCACCGGCGAAGCGGCGATTTCTTCCGGTGACAAGGTGTCTAGTTGAAATGAAGTCGTGCCGAGGCCGATCAGTTTGATGCGGGGATCGGGCAGGCTTTCGCCGCGAAAGCGGTAGCAATCATCAAGGAGTGTGCCTTCGACCTTTTGCCAGAGGTGCGTGCCAGTAAACCATGGCTGCTGCGCCAGCCACAGCACAAAGATGCCGAAGGCGACAACGATCCACTTGGGGCGATGGATTAAAAAACGGAGCATGGCGGCGCAAATTGCCGCGCGTTAAATCGCAAGCCTTGCGCGGCAACTCAAGGAAATAAAAATCTTGGCGGCTACGGGGACATTCAGTTGATTGCCGAATAAAAAAGAGCGCCCCGGAAACGGAGCGCTCTTTTTGAAAGCGATTAAAATTACTTGGTGCCGAGGATCGCGTCCTTCGCAGCCTTGGCGACGCGGAACTTCACGACGCGCTTGGCCTTGATCTGGATCTGTTCGCCGGTCTTCGGGTTGCGGCCGATACGGGCGGCGCGGTTCTTCAAGACGAGCTTGCCGATGCCGGGCAGCGTGAACGTGTCTTTCGCGTGCTTGTAGGCGAGCGCGGCGATGGTGTCGAGGATTTCGACGGCTTGTTTCTTGGAGAGGCCGTTCTTCTCGGCGACGAGGGCGGCGATCTGGGCTTTGGAGAGTGCTTTTGCCATATGTGTTCTCTTTGTAGTTATTGGTTGTTGTTGTTTGTTTGAGTCCGAAAAATCACGAACTTGAGACGAGTTAAAAACCTTCACGCGAATCGTGCAAGCGAAAAAGTGAAAAAAAACAAAGTTTTTTCAGGCCTTGTCTTTTGCGGGGCTTGACAACGCAAGACAATTTCCGACCATTCGCTAATGCCGTTGTTCACCATCCAGAACGAATTTCGCTACGAAATCGTCCGCAAGATTTTCGAAGGCGGCATGGGCATCGTTTACGAAGCCGAACAGCACGGCGCACGGGATTTCGTCAAGCGCGTTGCCATCAAGATCATCCGGCCGAACTACGCGAGCCAGAAGATGTTCATCGAAAACTTCGTTGGTGAGGCCAAACTCGTTGCCGACTTGATTCATACGAACATTGTTCAAACCTACCATCTCGGTGAAACGAATGGCGTGGCGTTTATTGCCATGGAATTGATTCGCGGTGTGAATCTCGAGCAGTTTACGCATCAAGTGGCGGAAAAGAAACGCGCCTTGCCGAAGGAACTGGCGGTCTTTATCACCAGTCGCGTGGTCCGCGGGTTGGCTTATGCGCACAACAAAACGGACAAAGACGGCAAACCGCTCGGCCTCGTCCATCGCGACGTGAGTTTCAAGAACATCATGATTGCTTTCGAGGGCGATGTGAAGCTGACCGATTTCGGCATTGCCAAGGCCAAAGGCTTTCTCACCGATCAAGAGGGCGAAGTCGTTGCTGGCAAGCCTGATTACATGAGTCCCGAGCAGGCGGACTTTCAGGTCACGGACAAACGCTCGGATATTTTCTCCACCGGCGTCGTGCTTGCCAACCTTTTGCTCGGCCGCAACATCTTCAAGGGCACGAATGCCGAAGAATCCCGCAGCCGCATCATCAATCAGCCCATTCCTGACTTTCGCGCGCTCGATTCACGCATTGATGACCGGCTCAACGACATTCTCCATCACTGTCTCGCGCGCGATCTGGCGCATCGCTACGCCACCGCCGACCAGTTGCTGACTGAGCTGGAATATTACATCTACGGCGCGGGTTACGGTCCGACCAACGAGACGCTCGGCAAATACATCCGCGAACTGTTTGGCCAGGAAGCGCCCAAGCCCATGCCGCCCGACCTGCACGGCAAAACCATTATCATTGACGACACCACCCGTTCCTAATTTTTTCCGCCTTTCCCCATGAAACGTCCTGCTTCGTCGGAAATCAAACTCGGCCTCATCCAAACGGATGTGGCTGTGAATCCCGATTTCAACCTCAAAAAAACTATTTCCCTCATCGAACGCGCTGCGAAAGCGGGCGCCAAGATCATTTGCACGCAGGAACTCTTCCGCTCGCAATACTTCTGCCAGAGCGAAGACCACGAGCACTTCAAGCTCGCCGAAAAGATTCCCGGCCCCAGCACCGATGCCTTCCAGAAACTCGCCAAGAAGCTCAAGGTCGTCATCATTGCCTCCTTGTTTGAGAAACGCGCGTCCGGCGTTTACCACAATACCGCCGCCATCATTGATGCGGACGGTTCCCTTTTGGGCATCTACCGCAAGATGCACATTCCCGACGACCCGCTTTACTACGAGAAATTTTATTTCACGCCCGGCGACCTCGGTTTCAAATCCTGGCAGACCCAATATGCCAAGATTGGCGTCCTGATATGCTGGGATCAATGGTATCCCGAAGCCGCGCGGCTCACGGCCATGCAAGGGGCGGAAATTTTATTCTATCCCACGGCCATTGGCTGGCATCCCGGCGAAAAAGTTAAATACGGCGTGAAGCAACATGGCGCCTGGGAAACGATTCAACGGGCGCATGCGGTGGCGAATGGCTGTTATGTGGCCGTGGCCAACCGCATTGGCCACGAGATTTTGGACGGGGTGGGGGGCGCCGGCATTGAATTCTGGGGGCAAAGCTTTGTGGCCGGCACTTCTGGCGAAATCCTCTCGAAGGCCAGCTCCCATAAGGAAGAAATCTTGATTGTGCCGGTGGATTTGGCCCATGTGGACACCACGCGCACGCACTGGCCGTTCCTCCGCGACCGTCGCATTGATGCTTACGGCAATCTGACGAAGCGGTTTGTGGATTAAGGGAACCCCAACGGGGTTCAAATCTTTCAGCCCAAGGTTGGCCCGCGACCGCGGGACTACCTTGGGTTTATTTTTCAATTCGTTTTCTACCCCAACGGGGTTGAATCCGCATTATCCACGTTTGCTCCAACCCTTTCAGGGTTGTAATCCATTCGGTTCAGCCACCCGGCGTAGCCGCTGCGCGTCAACACCGGGCTGAATGCTTCAATCCTTTCAGGATTGGTTCCCAAAATCAAACCGCCCGTCCCTTGAATGGGGCGGGCGTTGCTTTTAATGCCGCATTTTAACCTTAAAATGCCGCGGTTTGCTTTTCAACTGCACATGATCGTGATCGGCAAACTCCAATCACTCACTTGATTGTTCCCGCCTTGGGCGCGAACCTGCACCGCGTAGGTCGTGCCGGAGATTAAGCCGGTCAACACATTGTCGCGCGTGGACGAGAAACGGCCGGCATAGGCCGGCTTGCCGGTGCCCACGGTCACTTGATATTCAAAACCGCTCGCGCCTTTCACGCCTTGCAGTTTGATGCGCAGTTTGCCGGGGCCTTCGTTGGTAATGTTCAGGATGACCGGAATCATCAGCGCAATCGCGGGATGTTTGCCGGCCACAATGATGTCAAAGCCCGACAACGCGGCGTTGGTCGGGGTGATGTTCTGAATGCCCTCAACGTAGTGGGCGTATTGTCTTAACAATCCAATTAGGATTGCCCGTTTGTTTTTCTTGTCTGCGGTCAAGGGTTTGCCGCCATCGGCGGCAACGGCAATGGCCGTGTGGAAATTCCCTTGCGCCGTCGTCAAATTGGCGACGGGGAAGGGTGGACTGCTGAAGATGGTCGCGTTAGCGGCCATCATCGTGGCGACATGGGTGGCTTTGTCATCCAGGTCGTTGTCTTTCATGGTGGCGAACGCCAATGACACATGAAATAACATATTTACCTCCATTTCCGGCGAAGGTGCCACGGGCATGTCGTAATAGACCGGATCCCCCCATTTATATGGCTGGCCTGTCAGCGGATTAATTCCATTCCAAGTGGCGCCATATTTCGGTTCATCGCTCATGGTCACATTCGCAGTTTCGTTGTTTCGGGGACGAGAACGACTTTAAGCCCAAACCCGGAAAACTTGCAAGCATTAAATATCACTTTCACTTAACCGAAAGCCATTGTCAAAAGCATTAGGTTAATGACTTAAATTGATTAAATAAGTTTATGCTTTTAAAACCTTACAGATTAAGCGGTTGCTGTCGGTTTGTGGGTTCACGCCCGCACGGCATCGGTTTAAAATGCCGTATTTCAAGTTTGAGATGGGGCAAAATAAACTTAAAACGCTCCATCACGAGCTGGTGATGAAACATCTCAAACTTGAAATGCCGCATCACGAGTTTGAGATGGAACATCTCAAGTTTAAAATGCGTCATCACGAGTTTAAAATGAAACATCTCAAGCTTGAAACGTTTCATCACAAGCTTAAAACGCGACGTTTTAAGCTTAAAATGAAGCATTTTAAACTTAAAATGCCCCGCCAAAAGGTCATAAAAAAGTGTCTCAAATTTGTTTACCCGCTGTTTACCAATGATTTGCCAAAACCACGACCTGGCCGGTCACGGTTGACCCCTTGAAGGCCACCGGCCAAAGCTCCAGCGGACTGGAGCACTCCCAGACGCGGGGCGTTTAAGGGGATTATGGTTCCGCGCGCCAGCGTTTTGGAGTGCGGCGGCCCTCCGCCACTTTTCCCACCGGCCAAACTTACTTTCCCCGGGTTAACCCAGATGGTTTCTGCCGGTAGCGAATCGCGCCCAAGGCGGCTTGCCAAAGAACTTTAGCTTTGGCCGCGACCGCCTTAACCTGTGCCCCACATGAACACGGCTTGGATCACCGGCGCCAATGGCTTGATTGGCAGTTGTCTCGTCACCACCGCGCCATTAGCGGCCACGAACTGGCGGCTACGGGCGTTGACGCGCGCGGATTTTGACTTAATGGATTTTTCCAAGGTTGAAACGGAATTTTTCAAAGCCAAACCGCAGTTCATCATCCATTGCGCGGCCATCAGCACGGTGTCCGGCGCGCAGGAAAACCCCGTTTTGGCCCGGCGCGTGAACGTGGTGGTCACAAAATTCCTCGCGGAACTGGCGCATGAGCTTCCGTTCGTGTTTTTTTCCACGGATCTGGTGTTTGATGGCCGCAAAGGCAATTACCTCGAGACCGATGCGCCGAATCCCTTGCACGTTTACGGCGAGACCAAGCTCGCGGCGGAGGAGATTGTCCTCAAAAATCCGCGTCACCTGGTCGTGCGCACCTCCATCAACGGCGGAAAATCGCCGTCCGGCCAAAGGGCGTTCAATGAACAACTCCGGCGCTCGCTGCAAACGGCCGGGCCGGGGATGACTTTGTTCACGGATGAATTTCGCAACCCCATTCCGGCAGTGGAAACGGCGCGGGCGGTCTGGGATTTGGCGCAAAAATCGTGCGCCGGGCTGTATCACGTCGCCGGTGCGGAAAAACTGTCGCGGTTGGAGATTGGAAAGTTGCTGATCAAACGCTGGCCGGAAATCAAAACGGAAATAAAATCCGGTTCCGCGAAGGATTTCCCGGGTTCACCGCGTGCGCTGGATACTTCCTTGAACATTGCCAAGGTGCAAGCGGTTTTGACGCGGCCCTTACCCGGCTTGGGCGAATGGCTCGCGGCGAATCCGCAGGCATATTTTTAAACAACCAAGCGACCAAGGAACCAAGAAAAACTTTGTGGCTTGGTTCCTGGGCATTTCATCTCCGATGCGGATCCGCTGACACAGGACAAGTTGCAGACGGTCGGCGTGCAGACGGATCTATAGCTTCAAGCGCTAACGACGGCGTGAAGGTTTTGGGCGTTAAGCGGCGCGGCGGAAATTATTGGCTTCAAGGACTGGCGGTGTGTGTTAGATTGAGGGCGACATCCCTTGAACCGCCTGTTTCGCCAACTGATTTGCGCCAGCTTCCTCCCCGCGATGTTTTTTGCGGCCACGGTGCGCGGCCAGTTACCGGTGCTGGGCGACACTTACGCCCACGATCCATCACGGCTCACCCGCGTGGGCAATAACTATTACCTCTTTTACACGAGCCAGGGCATTGTGGAAAAGACGTCCACGGATTTGCGCAATTGGACAGATGTGAGCCAGGTGTTTCCCGGCAACCCGCCCGCGTGGACAACGAACGCGGTGCCGGGGTTCACCGGAAATTTTTGGGCGCCGGATGTCATTTATCTCAATGGCATCTATTATCTCTATTACGCCGTCTCGACGTTCGGCAGCCAGGTGTCGGCCATCGGCCTCGTTACCACGACGAACCTCGCCACCGGCCCGTGGGTGGATCAGGGCGCGGTGATTCAATCCACCACCGGCAATGCTTACAACTGCATTGATCCGTGTCCGCTCGTGGATACGAACGGCACGATGTGGCTCTCGTTCGGCTCCTATTGGAACGGCATTTATCTGATACAACTCAACCCGGCGACGGGCAAGCGCATCTCGCCAAGTTCCCCGCTCACGCAACTGGCTTATAACAGCTCCATTGAGGCGTCGTTTCTTTACCAGCAGGGCGGATATTATTATTTGTTCGTGAACTGGAACACCTGTTGCAGCGGCATCAACAGCACCTACAACATCCGCGTGGGCCGGAGCACGAGCGTCACCGGGCCGTATCTGGATCGGAACGGCGTGAACATGACAAGCAGCGGCGGCTCGACGTTTCTCGAAAGCACGGCGCGGTTCATCGGCCCCGGCCAGACGGGCATCTTGAACGACAACGGCACGAACTGGCTGACGTATCATTATTATGATGGCAACGACAGCGGCACCGCCGCGCTGGGTTTGGGGCAGATGAACTGGAGCACGAACGGCTGGCCGGTCTTCACGAATGATTGGAGCGCGTTTTATCCGTTCAACGTGGACGCCCGCGAGCATCTGGGGCTTTACAACGGCACGTTGCAAAATGGCGCGACGGTGACGAATGATCCCGACCTCGGCTCCGTGCTTGCCCTCAATGGCGTGAACCAATACGCGCGGCTGCCGGATTCCGTCGCGAATTGCAGCACGCTTGCCGGCTGGGTGAAATGGAACGGCGGCGGGAGCTGGCAGCGCATCTTTGATTTTGGCAACGGCACCGGGACGTATTTATTTCT
Source organism: uncultured Verrucomicrobia subdivision 3 bacterium (assembly GCA_903889895.1). Lineage (GTDB taxonomy): Bacteria > Verrucomicrobiota > Verrucomicrobiia > Limisphaerales > UBA11358 > UBA11358. The sequence continues at coordinate 40,421 of CAISYZ010000145.1, forward strand.
GACTCCGCGTTCCGGCACCGGCAACAATCTGCGGTTCGCCATCACCACCAGCGGCAGCGGTGGGGAACAACAAATCAACGCGCCCGCGGCGCTGCCGACCAATTCCTGGGTGCATGTGGCCGTCACGCTCGATGGCACGAGCGGCGTGCTTTATCTCGATGCCGTGCCGGTGGCCACCAACAGCGCACTGACCATCCGCCCGTGGCAGACTTTGGCGCGGAGCAATTATCTCGGTCACAGCCAGTTTGCCAGCGATCCCTATTTCAACGGCAAGCTGGCTTCCTTCCGCACGTTCAGCCGCGCGCTTTCCGCCGCCGAAATCCAGAATCTGGCCTACGCGCCGCCCATGTTGGCGCATCGCTACAGTTTCACCAACGCCGCCTGGGATTCCATCGGCATGGCGCACGGGACGTTGATGGGCAACGCCAGTGTGACCAACGGCGCGCTGGTCTTGAACGGCACCGCCGGCAGTTATGTGAACCTGCCCGGCGGCCTGGTCTCCGTCGCCTCCGCCGCGACGATTGAGTTCTGGGCCACGTTCGGCGCGAACGGCAATTGGGCGCGGGTTTTTGATTTTGGCAACATCAATGGCAGCAGCGGACAGGACTATCTGTTCTTCACGCCGCATAATCTTGGCGGGAATGTGCAGCTGGGGCTGTCCGTCATCGGCGGCGGCACGAATACGTTCATCGGTCCCGCCACCTTTGATAACCGGACACTGCATGTGGTCTGCATCGTTGACCCCACGAACAATTACAACGCCCTCTACACGAACGGCGTGCTCGCGGTGGCGCAGACGAACTCGTTGCCGGCGCTCACCGGCGTCAGCAATGCGTGGTCGTTCATCGGCCGTTCCCTCTTCAGCGCCGATGCGTGGCTCAACGCGAACGTGGATGAGTTTCGCATTTACGACGGCCGGCTGACGCCCCGGCAGATTGCCGTGAATGACGAGTTCGGTTCCACGGCGCTTGCCCTGCCGGTCAGCTTGGTTTCAGCCAATGCGCCGGCGGCGTGGACTTTGTCGTGGCCTGCTTGCGCGGTGGGTTTTGTTTTGCAAGCCAGTTCGGCCCTGGGCGGCGGAGCGAATTGGAATGCGGCGACCGCCTCGCCGGTTTTGAAAAGCAATCTCTGGCAGGTGAATCTTCCCATCAGCAACAACGCCGCCATGTTCTACCGGTTGCGCCGTTGAATGCCGGCAGCGGGCAGGGCAGGGGACGGAACGATCAGCGCTTGAAGCCCACCCAGCCCAGATACAGCGAAGCCGGGATGATGACCACCAGACAAATCCACTCAAACAACGGAATGTGATCGTGCAGCATAAAAAGCGAGACGGAGGGTGGCAGACCAAGTTACAGGCGAGATGGCGTTTGGGTTAATATTCAGTGACACGCGCCAAGCAACCTGGCCAGAAACAAGATATGTCCGGCAATTCGCAATTTAAGCTAAGACAAAATTCGGGGCGGGGTTATGGGTTATAAGGTCGTGAAAGGACATCGGATCGAATGTTGGTTTGGAACAAACAATTTGAGACGGGGGTGCCGGAGCTGGATGCACAACACCGGGAGATGATTGCTTACGTCAACCGGCTTGAATTGATGGCGCTCAACCAGAGCCTGAACCGCCTGGATGTGGCTTATCTGAATCATTTCCTGGAATTTCTAGAGGAGTTTGCGCTGCACCACTTTCACCAAGAGGAGAAATGCATGGTGAAATATCAATGCCCGGCGTATGAGGAATGCCGCCGGACGCATGAGGATTTTGTCATCTTTCAAGATCGCTTCCGGCAGCGGCTGAAAACCGAGGTGCTGCAGCCGGCGATGGTCCGGGAATTGAGCGACTTTTGCAATTTGTGGATTCAGACCCATTTTATGAAGGTGGATTTGCAGCTTAAGGCGAGTCTGCCCAACCTGGAACGCCCCGCCAGTGAGCTTTGAGCGACGGGAATTTCCTTTCTTTCAACCGGATTCCGCGTATTTTGCCGCCCGAACAAAGCATTGCCACGGGTGGCTCGTAAAAGTCAAATGAACCTTTCCGCCCGCCGCCTGTCTTTATTCCGATACTTTAAATCAAATTCATGAATTTACGCTGGTTTATCTCCAAGACGGTGCGCGAGGCGGTCGCGGTGCGGAAACATTATCTCCGTCTCCTCGCCGCGCAACGCGATGTGTTGCCGGCGGAAGCCAGCGCGGCGGTGCAGATGAAGGTGGCGGAGCTCGACGCAGCCATCGTCGTCGGTCACACCGGGCAAATCCGCATCAAGGCGGAGGAATTGCAATTCGCGGGAGATAAAAACCTGAAGCCATATCCAAACGCGGCGTGGCGGGAGAACGTGGAAGTGCTGCTGGTGGCTTTGGCGGTGGCGATGGCGATCCGGACGTTTTTCGTCCAGCCGTTCAAGATTCCCACCGGCTCAATGCAACCGACGCTGTTCGGGGTGACATCGGTGCCGGATTTCACGAAGGTGAACGGTTGGACGGGCGACCGCGACCGGATTCGCGCAGAGGTGAATGAACAACTGCAGGCGAGCGCAGCGCTACAAATCCCCACGGGCTGGGCGGCGGTGAAGGCGTGGCTGCACGGAGAATCCTACATTCATGTCGTGGCGCAGGCAGATGGCAACATCCAGTCCATTTCGCCGCCGGTAAAGTTTTTGATTTTCAACCTCAAGCAGACACTGGTGCTCGGCGGCGTGGAGCACACAATCTGGTTTCCGCCGGATTTGGGTGAGCAGCCGCTGGTGCGGCGCGCAGGGCTGGATGCGGATCATGCCTATCATAAGGGCGAGGACGTGGTGAAGATGCGCGTTAGCGCGGGCGACCATCTGTTCGTGGACCGGATGTCGTTCAACTTCCGCAAGCCGGAGCGCGGGGAGATCGTGGTGTTCAAGACGCAGGGCATCGAGAATCCGCAGATGCCGCAGGACCAGTTTTATATCAAGCGTCTGGTGGTGTTGCCGAACGAAAAGGTGAGCATCGGCGACGACCGGCATTTGCGCATCAACGGCACGCGCCTCGACGCGAGCACGCCGCATTTCGAAAATGTTTATGGCTTCAAACCGGACCAAGCGCCGAAGGAAAGCCTGTTTTCCGGCCACGTCAACGGCACGGTGGCGGCCAGCTTCGGGCTGTATCCGAATCTCGCACCAAATTTTCCCGACGCCGGCACGACGTATAATAACGACGGCGACCGCTACATGGTGATGGGCGACAACACCTGCAACAGTTTCGATTCGCGCGCGTGGGGCAGCTTCCCGGCGGCGAATGTCATCGGCAAACAGTTCTTTGTCTATTGGCCAATCACCGACCGCTTCGGCTGGGGCAACCGGTGAGGCGTTGATTATTACTGATTTGCATTGCCAATTTGGCAATAAAAAATGAAAGAGACTGTCCTCATCACCGGCGCTTCGTCCGGCATCGGACTCGAACTGGCCAAGTGTTTCGCCGCTGACAAATCCAACCTCATCCTCGTCGCGCGCACAACTTCTGCCCTGGAAAAGCTCGCAGCGGAATTGTGCCGCGAATTTCAAATCGAGGCGCACGTCATCACGGCGGATTTGTCGCGCGCCGGTGCCGCGCGGGAGATTGGCGAAGAACTGAAGGGCAGGGGAATGGCCGTGGATGTGCTGGTGAACAATGCGGGCTTTGGGTTGCACGGCAGCTTCGCGGAACTTCCCCTGCACCGGCAAATGGAAATCATCCATGTGAACGTCGCGGCGCTCGTCGAGTTGACTGGGCTTTTCTTGCCGTCAATGGTGGAACGCAATCGTGGCGGCATCTTCAACGTCGGTTCCGTAGCAGGATTTTTCCCAGGGCCAAACATGGCGGTATATTATGCGAGCAAATCGTTCGTGCTATCGTTTAGCGAAGCGTTGCATGAAGAATTGCGTGGGACAAATGTTCGAGTCACGAATCTTTGCCCAGGGCCGACAGAGACAAATTTTTCCCAAGTTGCACGCAGTCATCGCATCCGGCAGACGCGGGTGAGCAAAATGTCCGCCGCCACGGTGGCACGAATTGGTTACGAAGATTATCAGCAGGGCAAATGTTTGTCGGTGCCGGGCATGTCGAATAAAATCTTGACGACCGTGGCAACGAAAATATTCCCGAGGATCACCAGTCGTCGGCTGGTTGGTCATTACAACAAGCTGATGTAAAACCCACAAATCAAGGAATGACGTGGTTCGGGGTAACCGTGGTGCCGAGCGAGCAGGTCGGGTAGCCACCAACTGAGGCAATCTGGTAAACGCCACCAGCCGGACAAGGAGGAATATGGCCAGCTTGGGGTTTTATGTAGGCAATCAAATCCGTGGGATAATTGATAGGGTCGCCAGTCTTCTTGCCACATTCCAAGGCAAACTCATTTGCCGCCGCTTCGATTTTGATTAAATTATTGATGCACCCATTTGCCTGCGCCGTAGCGCGCTGCTTGACATAATATGGGACAATGATTGCCAATAACATGGCGAGAATCAAAATGACGATCATGATTTCCACCAGAGTAAACCCCGCCAAACCGACCGAATGTGACTTTAAGCGCATTTCAAAATAAAACCAAGCAACTCCCATACCGACAAAATTTATCATAAACCCCAAACAATTTGAACATCAAGCATTGCAGCAGCATTGCATGATACCACATTTAAACGTTTGAATCCGCAAAATTTAAAAGTTATTTAATGATGCACAATGTTTGTTATGTTTAATTTAATCCTGAATTTGAGCAGATGTTTGCTCTCTATTGAATGCCGCTCTGGTAGGCGTTGATGTATTCATGGACGGTTCGATCCCAGGAGAAATCCGCCCTCATTGCACTTCGGCGACAGACTAAGAAAAGTTTGGGCTGATTGAATAGAACTAACGCCTTGCGTATAGCCTTCGCCAGTGAGCGCGAGCTGTATTCGTCGAATTTAATGCCGGTGGCCAGTTGAGCGTTTTCCGTCCAGTCAACCACACTATCATCCAGTCCGCCAACTGCGCGCACGATGGGAATAGTTCCATAACGCAGACTATACATCTGGTTCAATCCGCAGGGTTCAAATCGTGACGGCATGAGAAAGAAATCGCAACCAGCTTCAATGCGGTGCGCCAGCGTCTCGTTGTAGCCGAAACGGACGGCCACCTTGCGGGGAAAATGCCGGGACAGGTCGCGATACCCACGCTCGTATTCAGGCGAGCCGCTGCCGAGCAGCATAAACTGCATGTTGGTGTTCAGCATTTCCGCCAGCGCGCCGAGTTGGATGTCCACACCCTTCTGCTCGGCGAGTCGCGAAATGGTGCCGAAGAGCGGGGTGGATTCATCGGCGGGCAACCCAAGCTCTTTTTGCAGTGCCAACTTGTTGGTCTTTTTTCCGGCCATGCGGCCGATGGAATACGGCTTCACCAAATGTGGATTTTTAGTAGTGTTCCATTCCGAATAATCTACACCGTTCAAAATGCCGACCAAATCCTTTTGGCGCCGGCGCAAAATTCCGTCAAGGCCGCAGCCGAATTCTTCCGTGGTGATTTCGCGGGCATAACGGGGGCTGACCGTAGTAATGAAATCAGCGTAAGCAATGCCCGCTTTCAGGCAGTTCAGCAAACCAAAAAACTCTGCGCCTTCCGTGTTGAAAATGCTGTCCGGCAGATTGGTCAGCATAAACGCATCTTCAGGAAAAACGCCTTGGTAGGCGAGATTGTGGATGGTCAGGCAGGTGCGTGGCGGATTCCCCCACCCTTCACTTTTCTGCTGTGCAATCAATGCCGGCACCAACGCCACCTGCCAGTCGTGAACATGCACCACATCCGCCCGCCACGGCAGATAACGCGCCAGATGCACGACACATTTGGAGAGGAAAATATACCGCTCGGCGTTGTCCGCGTAGCTGAGATTGTTTTCCAGATAAATGCCAGCGCGGTCATAATAGCCCGGATGATCAATGAAATAAATCTTCAGTCCGCGCTCCAAATCCAGCTCCCATAATTCCGCCTGCACATATTTCAGGCCCAGCGGCAAATCAAAATGCCAGTCCACCCGGCGCATGGCGGGAAACTTCTCGCGAATACCGCGATAAAGTGGCGTCACCACGCGCGCCTCGTGACCCGCCTTGGCCAGCGCCCGTGCCAGCGCGCCCACCATGTCCGCCAAGCCGCCCGTCTTCGAGAACGGAAAAACTTCGCTGCTGGCGAGCAAGATTTTCATTTAAGCGGTGATCCGGTCGGTTTTCAAATAAGGCTGCAACACCTCAGGGATGCTCACACTGCCATCCGCCTGCTGGTGCGTTTCAATGAGCGCCACAAACAACCGCGCCAGCGCCGTGCCGCTGCCGTTGAGGATGTGCGGAAATTTATTTTCGCCGGTCTCGGTCTTGAAGCGCAGATTCATCCGGCGCGACTGGAAATCCTCGCAGTTCGAGCAGCTCGAAACTTCTAGATAGCTCCCCTGCCCCGGCGCCCAGACTTCGATGTCGTAAGTCTTCGCACTGCCAAAACCCATGTCGCCGGTGCAGAGCATGATCACGCGGTAATGCAGGCCGAGCAGTTGCAAAACTTTTTCCGCGTTACCAACCATCTTTTCCAGTTCGTCGTAGCCGGTTTCCGGTTTGACGATTTTAATCAATTCCACCTTGTCGAACTGATGCACGCGAATCATGCCGCGCGTGCCGACGCCGGCCGCGCCCGCCTCGCCGCGAAAGCACGGCGTGTAAGCGCAATAGCGAACGGGTAACTGCTTCTCCGCCAAAATTTCCTCGCGATGGATGTTCGCCACCGGCGTCTCGGCGGTGGGAATCAAATAAAGTTTTCCCAACTCATCCGCGCGGCCGCCTTCGGCCACGCCGTAGTATTGGTCCTTGAATTTGGGAAATTGCCCCACGCCGACCATACACTGCTCACCGACCATGAACGGCGGCGACACCTCGGTGTAATCGTGCTGCGTGATGTGCAGGTCGAGAAGAAATTGAATCAGCGCCCGCTCGAGCCGCGCACCCCAATTTGTGTAGAGCAGAAAACCGCTGCCGGAAAGTTTCGCGGCCCGGGCAAAATCCACCAGCTTGAGGGATTCGCACAACTCGACGTGCGACTTTGGCTTGAAGGCGAAATCCACCTTCCCGCCATGCACGCGAATCTCCGGATTTTCCTCCGCCGTCTTGCCCACTACCACCGACTCGTGCGGCAGGTTCGGCAGTTGCAGCATTAGCGCGTCGCGCGCGGCCTCACTTTCCTGCGCCTGTTTGTCCAGCGCGGAAATCTTCTCGCCCAAATCTTTCGTCTCCGCCTTTTTGGCTTCGGCCTCGGCGAGCTTTTTCTGGCCCATGAGCGCGCCGATTTCCTTGCTCACGCGGTTGCGGAGGGATTTCAGGGTCTCGACTTCCGCCAGCGCCTTGCGCCGCGCTTCGTCGAGCTTCAGGAGTTCGTCAATCTTCGCCTCGTCGCCCGCCCCGCGCGTGGCGAGGCGCGAGCGGACAAAATCGGTCTTTTCGCGGATCAGTTTGATGTCGAGCACGCGGGAATTATAGAAATCGCGCCCGTCTCGGCAAGGTTGAAGCCCGCCCAGATGCGAAAACCTTTCGTCCGTCGCGTTTCGCACAATCATGCAATGGAAATTCCGCCGCTCCTGTGGCAGAATCCGTCGATGTTTTCCCGCGTTGGTCGCCAAATCCTTTTGCTGCTGCTGGCGGCGGGCGTGGGGTCGCTTTCTCCGGCGCAATCCAGCCGGTCCGGCTGGGGTTCCGTGCCGTATCACGATGCCGCCGGCACTGGCGTGACCTTCCGCGTTTGGGCGCCGAACGCCAGCAGCGTTTATGTCCCTGGCGATTTCAATGGCTGGTCTCAGACCGCGACGCCACTCGGCAAGGATTTGACCAACGGTGTTTGGAACGGATGTTGGTCCGGCGATGTCAGCGGCGCGACGAACGGCCAGCAATATAAATATTATCTCCCACTGCTGTCCGGTTTAGAAACCCAGTAAACATTGATGGTTTTCGGTGTCTGGCGGTTGTGTGGTGGGTGGAAGTTGAGCAAGCGCCTGTGAAATGGGCATTTTCTCAAAGAGCGTGAGGCTCAAAATCTGTAAAATGGT
>CAISYZ010000146.1 GCA_903889895.1 uncultured Verrucomicrobia subdivision 3 bacterium
CCATTTTACAGATTTTGAGCCTCACGCTCTTTGAGAAAATGCCCATTTCACAGGCGCTTGCTCAACTTCCACCCACCACACAACCGCCAGACACCGAAAACCATCAATGTTTACTGGGTTTCTAAACCGGACAGCAGTGAACTATTATACTGATTATTAGAATCTTGCACTCCTAGCGAATCGATGTGAGCCAATAAAACCCTTCTGGAGTTACCATATTGGGACACTTGGTGCCTTGTTGCTAGACACTTGTCACAGTCAAATGTTTACTTTGTTGCCCTTTTCATAATTCGATTGTCTCGTTCAACTCCGGCAACTGCGGCTTCAGCTTATACTGCTGCTGGATTTTTTGCGCCAGCATTTCGCGTGGCTCATTTTCCCCATGCGTCAACACTACCCGCGGCCGGGCGGGCGCAATGGCGCTAAACCAGCCCAGCAATTCCGTCTGCCCCGCGTGCGCGCTGAATCCGCCCAAAGTATTCACCTGCGCCTTCACCGCGATTTTTTCACCGAAAATGCTGACGAGCTTTTTACCGTCCACCAACTGCCGCCCCAGCGAGCCATCGCCCTGATAACCAACGATGACGACGTGCGTCTCCGGCTTCCAGAGGTTCGCCTTGAGGTGATGCAAAATGCGCCCGGCATTGCACATCCCCGCCCCGGCCATGACGAGGCACGGCCCCAGCTCGTCATTGATTTTTTTGGAATCCACTGCCGTTGGGCACAATTTCAAAGTCGTCAAATCTCCGCTTGCCGGTTTCTGCGCGAGGTATTTCAACGTCTCGTCATCGAACAACTCATGGTGATGCCGGTAAATCTCCGTGGCCGCGATGGCCATCGGGCTGTCCAGAAAAATGGGAAATGGCCGCACCAACTTTTTTCGGAAAATCCGGCTCAACAACAGCATCAGCAACTGCGCCCGCGTCACCGCAAACGTCGGCACCAGAATTTTTCCGCGTGCCGCCACCGCCGTCTTCACGATGTCAGTGAACTCATTAATTGTGTCTGCTAGCGGCTGGTGGTCGCGGTCGCCGTAGGTGGATTCCAGAAAAACCATGTCCGCGCGCTGGAACGGATCGTAGTCCTTCAAAATCGGCGCGTTCTTTGGGCCGAGGTCGCCGGAAAAAACCACGCACTTCTTTTTGCCGCCGTCATCCGCAATCAACTGGATGCTTGCCGAACCGAGCATGTGTCCCGCCTCATGCCACACCGCCTGGATGCCCGGCGCCACCGTCACCGGCTGCGAATACGGCACGGGCTTGAAAAACCCAATGATAGTTTCGGCCTGTGCCGGCGTGTAAAGCGGTTCCAAAGCTGGCTCGCCCGCGCGCTCGCGCTTACGGTTCACTCGCTGGACATCCTGCGTCTGAATGTGCGCCGAGTCGCGCACGATGAGCGCGGCCATCTCAATCGTCGCCGGCGTGGCAAAAATCGAACCGGTGAAACCGGCCTTGGCCAGCAGCGGCAAACGTCCCGTGTGGTCGAGATGTCCGTGCGTGATTAAAACCGCGTCAAGTCCTTTCGCCGGCAACGCCGCGCGGTTCAGCGTGTCCGCGCGCTTGCCGCCTTGAAACATCCCGCAATCAACCAGCACGCGGGCGGACTTGGTTTGAACGAGATAACATGAGCCGGTGACTTCGCCGCCGCCGGCGCCAAGGATGGTAATTTTCATAAAATATTTCCGTCGGGGCGATGATGTGGAAATTTATTTTCCCGCTGCCGCAAAGTCCGCCAGCACTAGCGCGTTCGCCGATATAATTTTCCCGGCGGGAATCGAAACGTCGCCGGTCTGCAACCGCGCCAGCATCTCCAGTTTTTCCACGCCGGTCACAACCCACAAAATTTTTCGCGCGCGGTTGATTAATGGATACGTCAGTGTCAGCCGCCGCCGCTGCTGGTAAATCTTCGTCAGCGCCACATCGCAGTCTGAAACTTGCAACACCGGATCGTTCGGCACCAGCGACGCCGTGTGGCCGTCGGCTCCAAGACCGAGGTGAATCAAATCCAACACCGGCGGCGCGCCGGCAAGCTGCGCCAAAGTTTTGGCGTAATCCGCCGCCGCCGCTTCGAGATTTGTTTCTTCGACCGGCATCGCGTGAATCTGTTCAGCCCGCAATGGCGCGGCTTTCAAGCTCTCGCGCAAATGCGTCAGGTTCCGGTCCGCGTGACCAGCCGGTGCAATCCGCTCGTCCACCTGCACGATATGCACGCCAGCCCACGGCACGGATTCGCCGGCCAGCGCGCGCAACATCTGCCACGGCGTTTTGCCGCCGCTGACGGCAAATAAAAATTTTCCGCGCGCCGCCACCGCCAGCCGCGCCTCGGCGGCAATAAATTTTGCCGCCTCGCGCGCCACCGTTTCGGCATCAGGAAAATTTTTTATTTCCATGCGAACAAAATGGTTCACGCCCGCGACTTCATTTTCCGATAGCGGCGAATCAAATTATTCGTCGAGCTGTCGTGCTTGAGCGGCGGCAGCTTTGTGTTTTCGAGTTCGGGAACGATGCGCTGCGCCAGTGCCTTGCCGAGTTCAACGCCCCATTGATCGAACGGATTCACGGTCCAAATCGTGCCCTGCACAAACACGATGTGTTCGTAAAGCGCGACGAGTTTGCCCAGCACCGCTGGCGTCAGCTCTTTCGCGAGAATTGTGTTCGACGGCCGGTTGCCCTCGAAAACTTTGTGCGGCACCAGCGCGTCGGGAACTTTTTCCGCCCGCACTTCCGCCGCCGTCTTGCCGAACGCCAGCGCCTCGCTCTGCGCGAGCGCGTTCGCCAGCAGCAAATCGTGGTGCCGCCCCAGCGGCGTGAGCGCGCGACCGAACGCAATGAAATCGCACGGAATCAGCCGCGTGCCCTGGTGGATGAGCTGGTAGAACGAGTGCTGTCCGTTCGTGCCCGGCTCGCCCCAGTAAATCGGGCTGGTCTGGTAATTCACCTTTTTGCCGTCGAGCGTGATGTATTTGCCATTGCTCTCCATCGTCAACTGCTGGAGATACGCCGGGAAGCGTTTCAGGAAATTTTCATACGGCAGCACCGCCACCGTTTCCGCACCGAGGAAATTGGTGTTCCAGACCGACAGCAGGGCCATCAGCACCGGCAGGTTTTTCTCGAACGGCGCGGTGCGGAAATGCTCGTCCATCTCGTGAAAACCCGCGAGCAGCGCGCGGAAATTTTCCGGCCCGACGGCCAGCATCGTCGAAAGTCCGATGGCCGAATCCATCGAATAACGCCCGCCAACCCAGTCCCAAAAGCCGAACATGTTCGCGGTATCAATGCCGAACGCCGAAACCTTTTCCGCGTTCGTCGAGACAGCGACGAAATGTTTCGCCACCGCTTTCTTTTTTCCGCCGAGACCGCGCAGCAGCCAGTCGCGGGCGCTTTCCGCATTCGTCATCGTCTCCTGCGTGGTGAAAGTTTTGGACGAAACGACGAACAGCGTTTCCGCAGGGTTTAAATCCTGCGTCGCCTCGACGAAATCCGTGCCGTCCACGTTCGACACGAAGCGAAACACCAGATCGCGCTGACTGTAATGCCGCAGCGCCTCGTAAGCCATCACCGGACCGAGATCCGAGCCGCCGATGCCAATGTTGACAATGTTCTTGATGCGTTTGCCGGTGTGGCCCTTCCACGCGCCGCTGCGGACGCGCCGGGCAAACGCCGTCATCTTGTCCAAAACCGCGTGAACCTCCGGCACAACATTTTTGCCGTCCACGAAAATCTTCGCGTTCTTCGGCGCGCGCAGCGCGGTGTGCAGCACCGCGCGATTCTCCGTGAAATTAATTTTGTCACCGCGAAACATCGCGTCCATCCGCCCGCGCAAATTGGATTCCTTCGCCAATTGCAGCAGCAGCTTCAGCGTCTCGGCGGTGATGCGGTTCTTCGAGTAATCCAGAAAAAGCCCGGCGGCGGCGGCGGTCAATTTCTCGCCGCGCTTTTTATCGGAGGCAAACAATTCGCGCAAATGCAACTTGGCGATTTTCTTCTGGTGGGCGGCCAGCGCTTTCCACGCCGGACGCTGGGTCAAAGGTTTGATGACGGATTTGGTGCTCATGGATTTGGTTTTGAAATTTTAGGCCAGCGAGTTGGTCACGATTTGCTGTGCCTCGCTCACGATGGTTTTGAGATGCGCCTCGTCGCGGAAACTTTCCGCATAAATTTTGTAAATGTTTTCCGTGCCGGACGGCCGCGCCGCGAACCAGCCGTTCGCCGTCGTCACCTTCAAGCCGCCGATGGCGGCGTTGTTGCCCGGTGCCTTCGTGAGCTTCGCCGTGATGGCTTCGCCGGCGAGCTTGGATTCTTTCACCGCTTCCGGCGAAAGCTTGGACAACTTTGCCTTCTGCTCCGGCGTCGCCGCCGCGTCAATGCGCGTGTAATGCGGCATGCCGAACTCTGCCGCCAGCGCCTGAAAATGTTCGCCCGGATCCTTGCCGGTGACGGCGGTGATTTCCGCCGCGAGCAGATTCATAATCGGGCCGTCCTTGTCCGTCGTCCACACCGTGCCGTCGCGCCGCAGGAAACTCGCGCCCGCGCTTTCCTCGCCGCCGAAGCAGAACGAGCCGTCGAACAATCCCGGCGCGAACCATTTGAAACCGACCGGTGTTTCGCAAAGTTTCCGCCCGAGTTTCGCGACCACGCTGTCAATCATGCTGCTGCTGACGAGCGTTTTGCCGACGATGACATTTTGCGACCACTGCGGCCGGTGCGTCAGCAAATAGCCAATGGCCACGGCCAGATAATGATTCGGGTTCATCAAGCCGACGGACGGCGTGACGATGCCGTGCCGGTCGGCGTCTGGGTCATTGGCAAAGGCGACACGGTATTTATCCTTTAGCCCGACCAGTCCGGCCATCGCGTAAGGACTCGAACAATCCATGCGGATTTTGCCGTCGTGATCCACCGTCATGAACGAAAACGTCGCGTCCAGCTTCGGGTTCACGACCTCGATGTTCAGTTTGTAAATCGCGTTGATCGGCTCCCAGTATTTCAGCGCCGCGCCGCCGAGCGGGTCCACGCCAAGCTTCAAGCCGGCGGAACGAATCGCTTCCATGTCCACGACATTTTTTAAATCCTCGACATAAGGCAAAATGTAATCCTGCTGCTTCGTCGTGCCGGCCTTGAGCGCGGCTTCGTAGGAAATTCGCTTAACGCCGGCATTGCCACCTCGCAGCAGTTCATTCGCGCGGTCCTGCACCCATTTCGTTACATCGGTATCCGCCGGACCACCGTTGGTCGGATTGTATTTGAAGCCGCCGTCCTGCGGCGGATTGTGCGACGGCGTGATGACGATGCCGTCGGCCAAGCCGTTTTTCCGGCCGCGGTTGTGAACGAGAATCGCGCGCGAAATCACCGGCGTCGGTGCCGCGCCGTCGTTTTCCTGTATCACCGCCGTCACGCCGTTGGCGGCGAGCACTTCCAGTGCGGTGCGCTGGGCGGGCGCAGAGAGCGCGTGCGTGTCCTTGCCCAAGAACAGCGGGCCGGTCGTGCCCTGCTTGGCGCGAAATTCGCAGATGGCCTGCGTGATGGCAAGGATATGCGCCCCGGTGAACGTGCCGTCCAGCGACGTGCCGCGATGCCCGCTTGTGCCGAAGCTGACGAGCTGGTTCGGGTTGGCGACGTCCGGGTTGCGTTCGTAATAATCGCGCTCCAGTCGCGCGAGATCCACGAGCAGATTTTTTGGCGCGGGTTTGCCGGCGAGTGGTGAAATGGCCATTTTAATTCCTATCGTTCGTTGACTGCATACTACAAACAACCGACGGCTGGTGAAAAGAAATTGTCATCGCCATTCTTATCGCTTAATCCTGGCTTAAGGTTTGAGGGCTTAAATTTTCAAAATGAAAAACATTTTCATCGCTGCGCCGACGGCAAGCAATTTGACGCCAAACTGGAAATTCAACAGTTGCAAGATTAAATGATAGCGCTGCGGGTCAGTTTGATTTGTCTCGCCACTTTTTGCGGCGTCCAGCTGGCACGGGCGGCGGCTTTGCAGATTGAAATCACGCCGCGAGTTTCTGGTCAGGAAATCCAGCCCGCGTCGTTGCGCTATCAAACGTCTGCCGGCGAAACTTTTTCGATTACGCGTGTCAGTTATCTCGTCAGCAATTTCGCCCTGCAACGCACGGATGGGTCCTGGCTGGAAATTTCCAATGCCGTAGCATGGCTGGATTTGGCTGCGAACCGAAATTCCATCTGGCTTGAAAACATCCCGCCCGACGAATTCTGCGCCGTCCGTTTTCTCGTCGGACTCAATACCAATTTGAATCATGCGGACATCGCCACTTTTCCCGCCAGCCATCCGTTGAATCCAAATCTCAACGGTCTGCACTGGAGCTGGCAGGGCGGATTTATTTTTCTCGCGCTCGAAGGCTTGTGGCGTAACGCCGGCGGCGAACTCGACGGCTGGGCCTATCACCTGGCCCGCGACACCAACGCCACGCGCATCACACTCGCCGCGCCGATCATCGTTACCAACGAGACCAAGCTGGATTTGGATTTTGATCTGGAAGCCTTGTTGAATGCACCGCGCGCTCTGTCATTCGGAAAAGATGGTTCTTCCACGCATTCGCGCGATGGGGACCCGGTTTCCGCCGCGCTCGTAGCCAATCTGGCAGGAGCGTTTCGCATTCACAAAATCACGGCGCTTACAGACACGGAGATCACCGTCGCCCATCCGAAGCCACTTTATTTGCCGGCGAAATTCACGCCATATCCGTTCCAAATGAGCGCGACCTTTCCGGTTCCAGATTTGCCGCTCGACAACCCGCTGACGGTCGAACGGGTGCAACTTGGTAAAGAATTATTTTTTGACCAGCGCGTTTCCATTAACAACGCGCAATCGTGCGCCGACTGTCATTTGCCAGCCAAGGCCTTCACCGACGGGCGCAAAACCGCGCGCGGCGCAGAAGGCGGTTTTGGCCCGCGTAATTCCATGCCGTTGTTCAACCTCGCGTGGAAGCTGGAATTTTTCTGGGATGGTCGCGCCCAAAGCCTGCGCGAACAGGTGTTGCAGCCGATTCAAAACCCCATTGAAATGCATCAGTCGCTGACGAATCTTTGCGACAAGCTGCGCGCAACGAACAAGATGAATTACGCCGGATTATTTACCGCCGCGTTTGGCTCGCCGGAAATCACGGCGGAAAAGATTTCGCTCGCCCTGGAAAATTATCTACTCACGCTCACGTCGTTCAACGCCAAATTTGACCACGTGCTGCGCGGTGAGGAAAAATTTACAGCGGACGAGCAGCGTGGCTTTGAATTGTTTTCGACGGAATACGACCCCCGACGCGGCCAGTTTGGCGCGGATTGTTTTCACTGCCACGGCGGACCACTGTTCCAAAGCCAGAGTTTTGCAAACAATGGCCTGGATTCTGAATTTTTGGACGCCGGCCGCGCCAAAGTCACCGGGAAAATTTCCGACCAGGGAAAATTCGCCGTGCCATCGCTGCGCAACGTGGCGCTGACCGCGCCTTACATGCACGACGGCCGCTTCCTAACGTTGGCGGAAGTGGTGGAGCATTACGCGACCGGCGTGGTGCGCAGCGCGACGCTCGACCCCAATCTCGCCAAACACCCGGACGGCGGCGTGCCATTGAGCGCGGCGGACAAACAGGCGCTGGTTGCTTTTTTGGATACGCTGACCGATCAAGATTTCAAACAAATAACCGTTCCGGCTTACTTATCCAAATGACAGCCAGCAGTCCTAATAGCCCATACCAGCCCATTTTTTTAGAAAGATTCAAGGCCAACA
Organism: uncultured Verrucomicrobia subdivision 3 bacterium; assembly: GCA_903889895.1. Lineage (GTDB taxonomy): Bacteria > Verrucomicrobiota > Verrucomicrobiia > Limisphaerales > UBA11358 > UBA11358. The sequence continues at coordinate 7,747 of CAISYZ010000146.1, forward strand.
AAAAAGGCACCCTGAAGGACAGAGTGCCTTTGTATGAAGTCTAAAATTTTACTTAGTGCCAAGGATGGCGTCTTTGGCCGCTTTGGCGACGCGGAACTTCACGACCTTCTTCGCCTTGATTTGAATCGTTTCGCCAGTCGCAGGATTGCGGCCGACGCGAGCTTTGCGGTTGACCAGCACGAGCTTGCCGAGTCCGGGGATGGTGAACGAGTCCTTGGCATGCTTGTAAGCCAGGGCTGCGATTTGTTCCAGCACTTCGCCGGCTTGCTTCTTGGTGATGCTGTTTTTGTCTGCGATGGCAGAAACGATTTGGGATTTGGTCAGAGCTTTAGCCATGATTTTGTTGTGTGTTTATTTTTTTATGTTTACCGCAGGCCCATTAAAGCTGGTTCAAAACCATCAACCAAGATAAAACTACCGATTTTATTTTCGCGAATCGGACCTCAATGTCACCGCCTAATATTCAGCCGAAGTGACAAGTCATCCGTTTTAGAATACCTGCCGCAAAACTTGGCTGCTGGTCACAAGTTAATTGTGAGACCAAATTTTGGTAAAGCGGCTGACGCTTTTGGGTTTCGGCGGACATCGATAAAATTTGGAAGTAGGCATCAACAGATTGCTGGCTTTAGTTTACGCCGGGGATTTAAGGGCTTTGGGGACGGCGCAAGTCCCCAACAACGACAAAAGCGGCGGTTGAGTGGCTAACTCAACCGCCAGTTTTTTTAGGCTGGTGCTGTCAGTTGCGTGATACGTCCGTCACCATGAATACTTGCGGTCGCACTGCCGCTTGCTCCTTCCGTTTTTCATAATCCTCCAACGGTGGCACGACCACCTGCGCCTTCTTCGCGTAGGCGCGATGCACGGCCTTGCTGCTTTGGCCGAGTGCCTGCATCGCAAACCGTTCGGGATAACCGGCAGATTTTGCTCTCTCAGCCCACGCGTAGCGATAGCTGTGCAGCGACACGCCGCTGATGCCGACGGTATTCAACCGCTTGATGAACATCTTGGCGCGGTGGCGTTCGTGGATTCTGGCCAGAGCCGGGAAGAGCAGCCCGGAAGTGGGCAGGGTTTTTAGGATGGCGGCGACATCATCGCCGAAGGCCAGCAGCGACATCGCGCCAGTCTTGCGCCGCCGGTAGGCGATGGTGCGGTCTTTCCAGTCGATGTCCTCGGCCTTCAAGTTGGCGATGTCGGTTTGCGCTCCGCCCAAGTGCCAGAGCAATTCATAATGGTGGGCGAGTGGTGGTGAAGTTCTGTTGAATGGTGGCGAATGGGAAAACGAATCGCCGTTTCACTGACACTCGGCCAACTGTTTCCCGTAACCGACTGGAAATCTACCACTTAAAAATGGAGCCAGTTGTCGGATTTGGCCGATTTTCCTCGTAATTGCACGTCAAATATAGCTGATTTTATTGGTGATTCAAGCATAACCGGCTTTACCGGTTATAACCTTTTTTAACACTTTTGGTGTCCGTTTTGGTGTCCGTTTTCATGCCGGTAAAACATCCGCCGGAAAAAACGAGCGGTATTTGCTGCGCGGGTCGGTGGGATGCGCGCCAAGCGGATTGAAACTGCCGCAGGGATGCTGCCAGACAGCGCGCCGCTGGTTCCAATGGAAACCCAAAGCCCAAAGCATCTTGGCCAGCATCGGCTGCCGTGCGGGTGACACGTCCAACCAAACCCATTTGCCCACAACCTCGGCCACCTCGTATTGCCTCGGCAACTGAGTCCGCAAGAGATTCAAGACCGCTGGTGTGGACAAGGCACGATTCAGGTGATGTTTTGAAACCGACGAAGGCCGGCCATTCGCCGGAGCTTGCTTCGCTTCAATTCTGGAATTTGTTGTTTTCATAGCTTTTTTTTGAAACCGCTGACCGTCACCCTGCCGTATGCTGCTCGCTTCACAGATGCGGGAGGCAGCGCGGCCGTGCATGAAATGCAATCCATGCCCAGCGAAAGCTAAAACCGTGACAGTGGCGAAGTGGGAGAAGTGGCGACGCTGGCGCGGTTTTTTGATCTCGCTACCAATCTCGGCGCGGTGTCGGACGAGCGAGCAGCAGACGGTGGGGTGATGGCTGGCGTAAAAAAAGGCGAAGACAAATAACCTAACTAAACTTCATCTTAAAACCCTGCCCGGAGTCTGCGGCAAATTGCCACGGACGGGCCACGGTAATTTGCCCGGGAGTGACAACTTGCCGCAGTCTCCGTCAAACGTGGGACTGTGCGAGTCGGCCATTTTCAAGGCGTAGTCTGTAAGGGGAATTGAAAACTGGCCGTCTTGCGCGGCGGGGCAAGCCTGTCTCCGTCGGATTCAGATGAGCGGACATTGCATTTGACACATTGCAGGGTGTCTGGTGTTTATTGAACCCACGCTGTAAATCACAAAATAATCCATGCTGCACTTTGTTAAACAACTGGAACGGCGCTCGCGCGGCACATTCATAACGCTGGCCTTGATTCTCGTTGTTTTCGTCGGGACGGTTGATTACCTCACTGGTTTTGAAACTTCTCTTTCAATTTTCTACCTGCTGGCCATCGGTCTGGCCGCGTGGTTTTTAGGATACGGTTTTGCCTCCTTGATTTCCGTTTTGAGCGTGGCCGTATCCCTGTCCGGCGACATGGCCAAAGGCGCTCATTATTCGAGTCTGTTTGTGCTGGCTTGGAACGCGATTATTCTCCTGTCGTTTTATCTCGTGGTGGTCTGGTTGCTTTCCCGGTTGCGGTCGTTTCATGATTTTCTGGAGACCCAGGTGCGCCAGCGCACCGCCGCGCTCACCGAGGAAATCGCCGAGCGCGAACGGCTGGAGCGCGAGCTGCTCGACATCAGCGAACGTGAGCAGCGCCGCATCGGCCAGGATTTGCACGACAGCCTTTGCCAGCATCTCACCGGCGCGACGCTGGCCGGCCAGGTGCTGGAGGAAAAACTGGCGGCGCTGAATTTGCCGCTGGCGGCGGACGCCAACAAAGTCGTCGAACTGGTGGAGGAAGGCATCAATCTTTCGCGCGGGCTGGCCAAGGGTTTGTATCCGGTGGAAATCGAAGCCGACGGCCTGATGCTGGCGCTGGAGGAATTTGCCGCCACCAGCGGCCGGCTGTTCCGGGTCAACTGCCGCTTCGAATGTGATCTGCCGGTGCTCATCCACGATCCCGCCACGGCCGGGCATCTTTACCGGATTGCGCAGGAAGCCGTCGGCAACGCCATCAAACACGGCAAGGCCAAAAATATTTTAATCCGGCTCGATGCCAGCGAGGAAAACACCGTGCTGTCCGTAACGGACGACGGCAGCGGCCTGCCCGAACCGCTGCCCAAAAAGCGCGGCATGGGCCTGCGGATCATGGCGCACCGCACCGCCATGATCGGCGGCGCGTTCGCCGCGCGCCGGAATGAAACCGGCGGCACGCTGGTCACCTGCGAACTGCGCGCCCAGCCCCGGTCTGAAAAACTCCGCCATGAATAAACCCAAAATAAAAATCTTTCTCGTGGACGATCATCCGCTCGTGCGCGAATGGCTGACCAATTTGATCCACCAGCAGCCGGATCTGGTCGTCTGCGGTGAATCCGAAGACGCCCCGCACGCGCTGCAGGAAATTTCCGCGACCCGGCCGGACGTGGCGATTGTGGACATCACGCTCAAGCACGGTTCGGGCATTGAACTGATTAAAAATCTCAAGGTGGCGTCGCACGGCATCGCCGTCATCGTGCTTTCGATGCACGACGAACGGCTGTATGCGGAACGCGCGCTGCGGGCCGGCGCGCGCGGCTACATCATGAAACGTGAGACCGCCAAAAAAGTCATCACGGCGATCCGGCAGGTGCTGGACGGAAAAATTTACATGAGCGAAAGTCTCGCGGCGATTTTCGCGGAGAAATTTGTGGACGGCCGGCTGCCCGCCAGCGGCTCGCTGGTGGATCAATTGAGCGACCGCGAACTGGAAACTTTTCAACTGCTGGGCAAGGGCTATGAAACCCGGCAGGTTGCCGAAATGATGAATGTCAGCATGAAAACCGTCCAGGCGCATTGCGCGCACATCAAGGAAAAACTCCGGCTGACCAACGCCGCCGAACTGTTGCGCGAGGCCGTCCGCTGGCAGGAAAACAATCCGGCAAGCTAGTGGCATAGGCGTCTCGCCTGTGCCACTGTCGAAGCGCATACTTGCGGTCGCACTGCCGCTTGGCGAGGTGCTGTTCCGGCGGCAGCAGCCGGAATGTGCCGGGGTGGTGGGTGCTGTAATCCACCCAGGTGTGGCGGAAGAAAATTTCGCGATGCTCCGCGACGCGTTGGAACAAAGGTTGGTTGGCCAAGGCTCGCGCACCCACTCCAGCACACAGTAGACACCAGAGATCGTAGTAATGGCGGGCCATGCGGAGTTTCCGGGGTTTGTCCGCCGGACGGAAAGTTTCCTCGTGCAGCAGGCAGGCTTTTTCCCAGAAGGTGCGTTCCGCCGCGATGACGCGCGCGGCGAATCCGGCGTCGGGCACAAGGGCTGGAAAAAGTTCCGCGACGTAAGGCTTAATGGTTTTCTGCTCATGCGGCCAATCATCCGAGCGGGCACCAAGCTCAATCTTCACAACCGGACGAACGTAGCCGGCTGTTCCCGGCGGAAACGCCGAAGGGTAATGAAACAACAGGCATTGGCCATCGGCCATGTCGGGATCAACTTCGAGTTTCCAGCCGGATTTACCCAGGGCGGCATGAAGCCGGCCAGCCAGCGCGGGCTGTAGTTTTTCCTGAACCCATTTCCGGCTGGCTTCCATCAGAGCTTCCAAGCGGTCACGCCGTTTCTTTTTGCTCAGTGCTTTTTCGGGGTGTAAACGGCGGTTGAAAAGTGCGGCGGGCGGCGCTCGAAAAGTGCTGCACCTTCCGGGCAAAGAAGACTGTTTTTTCAGGGTTTCGTCAAGCTGTTGATTCCGCTTCGAGGTAGAAGCAGCAGGAGGGGGAGCTTCG
>CAISYZ010000147.1 GCA_903889895.1 uncultured Verrucomicrobia subdivision 3 bacterium
AAATCGTATGACCGTATCGCCGAACGCTTCGTCTGCCTGCTGTCGCTGGGGACGGTGCCCTGGCACAAACCGTGGCGTGTCCAGACCGGATTGCCGCGCAACCTCATCACGCAAAAGCCGTATCGCGGCATCAACGTGTTCCTGCTCATGGCGATGAATTATGAATCGCCAAACTGGCTCACGCTGCGGCAGGCCAATGCCATGGGCGGCCAGATCAAGCCGGGCGAAAAATCCTGCCCGGTCGTGTTTTGGAAACCGATGCAGGTGAAAGACAAGGAATCCGGCGAAGATCGGAAGATTCCGTTCCTGCGCCTGTATCATGTCTTCAATGTCACGCAATGCGCCGGATTGAAGAACATCCCCAAGGCTGATGATTCGGCGTTTGTTGCCAGCAAACCGGCGGAGATGGTGTTGAATATGCCGCAGCGCCCCGTCATCAAGCTCGGGATGAATGCAGCCTATTATTCACCGGCCAATGACATCGTCGGGATGCCGGACAGCAGCCGTTTCGAGTCGCCGGATCATTATCACGCCACGCTGTTTCATGAGCTGGTGCATTCGACCGGGCATGAAAAACGGTTGAAGCGTGCCAGCATCCTGGAGCGGAACGGCTATGGTTCCGACCCTTACGCCAAGGAGGAATTGATTGCCGAAATGGGCAGCGCGTTTCTGTGTGGCTACGCCGGCATCGAAGAGCGCACCATCAACAGTTCGGCGGCCTATCTCGAAGGCTGGCTGAAACAGTTGAAGGAAGACAAGACACTCATCGTCCACGCGGCGGCACAGGCGCAGAAGGCGGCGGACTTCATCCTCAATCACCAACCGGAGCATCCGGCGGACAACCTCATTCCCAAAATCACAGTGCCGCCGAAACCGGCAGAGGTGATGGCGTGAAGGCGATTCATCCGCAGGAATTCAAGGTGATGTCCTTGCGGGATTGTCCCGTGCCGAGCGATATGCTCGTCTGTGAGACGCCGCAGCAGGCGGCGGATTACTGGCGGTTGCACATTGCCACGGCTCCGCACTTCAATCCCGAATGCGAGTGTCTGGCGGTATTGATGTTGAACACACGCAAGCGGGTGAAAGGACATCAGTTGCTTGCCGTCGGCACGATGGACACCATTCTGGTGCATCCGCGTGAAGTGTTCCGTTGCGCCATCATCGCGGCGGCGGCGGTGGTCGTCATCATCCACAATCATCCGAGCGGTGAATCCACGCCGTCAGAGGCGGACATCAAAGTGACGCGCGATCTCATTCGCGCCGGTCAACTGTTGAAAATCGAATTGATTGACCATGTCGTTATCGGCAACGGCAATTTTTCATCGCTCCGCAGTCTTGGCTATTTTTATAGCTAAAAAACAACCCCGACCATTTTTGGCCGGGGCTTTTTGTTAAATAATTTAGGCAGGTAAATTTATGCCGGCACCAATTCAATTCTGACTTTGCGACCGAGCGCGCGGGCAGCTTTGCCCAGCGTGTTCAGTGTGACCGAAGAATTGGACGCATCCAGCAACCGGTCCACCGCCGCCCGGCTGGTTTTCATCCGGGCCGCCATTTGCGTCTTGGTCATATCCTCTTTTTTCAAGAGGTGATCCAATTGGAGGCTCAACGCCTGTTTCAGCGCCCGCGCCTCGACTTCGCCGAGGATGCCTTGTTCATTCAGGAAATCCCGGAAGTCACCGCCGCGATGATTATTTTTTTTGCTCATAACAGATATAGTTTTTTACGTTTCTTCGCCAGTTCCAGTTCGTCCGCTGGCGTCCTTTGCGATTTCTTGATGAAACCATGCAACAGCACAATTTCCTGATTCACCATCGCGAACAGTGTCCGCGCGATGCGATTGTCCAGCCGTGAACGGACTTCCCAAATTCCGTCGCCCAGATTGTCAACCAGCGGCTTGCCGACCGGCCACGCATATTGCACCGTCAGAATGTCCGTGCCGATGATCTTGCAGTCGTCCTTGGACAATTCTTTCAGCCAATCCCGCACCGGTTCATTGCCTGTGTCCGTCTGGAAAAAGACGACTTTAAGCGGGCGTTCAGCTTTCATCTGTTTTGAAGTGTATCATAAATGATACATTTGTCAAACCAGCAAAATGGGCGGAGCGATTGCGGTAAATTTATTGGCCATGCTAAAATTGACTCATTATGAAATCACTAAATTACCAGCATGGCGACCATCAGCATCACCTGTGAAAATTGCAGCAATACTTTTTATTGGAATGACCGGTGGCCGGTGGTTTTGAAAAGATGTCCGCTCTGTGGAATTCTTATATTGGGCGAGGATTCTTTTTTGCCATCAACTAGCGCCCTGACGTTTTACGGTTAGTTGTTTTTCCCTAAACAACGAAATCTTGGGATTCGTGGCTTTGGTGATTTCGGCCAGCGGCAAAACCTCCAGCCACACCAGGCCAAATTTTGACGCTGCTTTGCGGCCATGTGTGGTTTTGAACATTTTGAACAGCCGGTTGACTGCCCCCAGCCAGCTCTTGGCTGGGATTCGTTCCACTTCCACTTCCTGCAACCATTCCCGCAAAAATCCGCGCGCGCAGAAAAAGAGAATTTTCAAATGTTCGACATCCTGTCGTTTCTGCTGGGATACCGTCAGTGCCAGTTCTACTTTGCAAATCAAAAGTGAAATGGGATCGAGCACGCGAATAATTTTGCCCTGCCACGCCATTTCCACGGCCAGCGTTTCTACGAGGGCAGTCCTCACCCCCGGAATACTGCGAACAATTTCAATGCTGGTCTCTCCATCGCCGACACGCACGGGAATCGCTCCGGCCAGAGCCGTCATGGCAATTTTATGGGGAAAGGCCGGCACCAGTTTTAATTGTTCGGCGATGTGTCGGACGTCCTCTCGATTACCACGAAAATCTATGTCTTCGCTCGTGAAGGGGAAGTGCTTCTGTAAGTCAGATTCCGTGGCAAGATAACGGTCAGCCCAGTAATTGACCGCCTGTCCGCCGATCAGAATATAAGGTTGACCAACTGGGTTGCGAATCTGAAGGACTTCAGAAAACTGTTGGAGGGTGAAGCGTGTGCCCACAGGTCAGGCCCATTTCGCCATCGCCGTCGCCACCTGTTGCCAGTTGGTGATGCGCCATTTTGCTCCGTCACCCACCAGTGAAACCCGCCGTTGCATCCGGGCCGCCGCACGCGTGCCTTTAGTGCGCATGACCGCCATGCGGCGATTCGCTTCGTGCTGTTTGATTTCGTTGTGTTGGCGGGCTTTCACCTTGAAAATACTAGGCTTGATTTTTAATTCGAGCAAGTCTTGATGCAACCCCTCATTGCGAAACCGGCGGTTGCATCGTTGCCGCCGGAGTCTGGCCGAGCGCCACTTGAATCTTGGCCGTCACCAGCGACACACCATCGGCAATCTGCTGCCTCAGCTTGTCGTTCAGTTGCGGGTCGTTGGGATTGACCAATTCATAATTTGTCGGCAGGGCGTGCCAGTATGAGCCAATCGGCTGATTGAAGAAGCCCGCTTTCTTCATCTCAATCACCTTGAAGTAAATTTGCGTTTCGTCGTCCTTGCTCTGCCCGCCGACAATCTCACACTGGCGTATGCCGCCCGGAAAATCCTGGCTGGCCGTAATCTTGAAGATTTCATTCGTCATTTCGGAGCGGAGAATCTGGAAATACGGCTGCTCGGTTTTAAGCTGCATCTCGATGAGCAACTGCGCATCTGCGGCGGATTTGCCGGTCGTCAGTTCATGGCTCGCAAAACCAAACGTCGCGCCGTTGCTGGCCATGGTGATGTCAAAAACTTTCTTGGGGCGTGCCAAGCGTTCCACCCGCATCCGTTCGACCTGTTCCGGCACATGCTGCTTAAAGTCGGCGACCAGTTGCATGGCTTCCGCATTGTCCGGCAACGATTGGAGCGCCTGTTTGAGTTCTTTGCCGCCGCCGATGTAGTCACCTTGCTGACCTAATATTTTGGCGTGTTGAATCAGCCCCAAGCCGGTGGCGTCGCGTTGCAACGCCAGCGCGTCGGCATCACCGGGACGGGCATCAACCGCTTCGTTTGCCGCCTGCAAGGCACGGTTGTAATCCGCAGCGGCCATGAATTGACGGGTAGTCGTCATGGCGTGCAGATAATTTTGGCTGACCAGGTTGGTGGTGACAAAACTGTCCTGATCGGCCTCGACATTGACTGACAGTTGCACCGATTGGTAGCCGGACCGTTGCAGGGTGAAGTTCCAGTTGCCGGGCAGCAGTTCAGACAGCGTGAGCGGGGTTTCGCCCCGGCTGCGTCCGTCATCCGTCGTGGTGACGGACGCCCCGGACGGCGTCGTGGTAAACACCGCCTTGCCATAATGAAAATCCAACTGGGCGCGGGTGTTTGTGTCCGGCCTTACCGTCAGCGCATCCGTGCGCTGATGGCCATGATGCGAGGCGGTCAACTGGTAAACTCCCGCCGGCAATCCGTCCACTGTGGCCGGCAAATTTCCGTTGGCAAC
>CAISYZ010000148.1 GCA_903889895.1 uncultured Verrucomicrobia subdivision 3 bacterium
AAACCGGGCGGCCAATCCCGTCATTCCCAGCGGTTGCCGAGTGGTTCCGGGGTGGTTCAAAGGTTCTACCCCGGTAGTAATTTCACTGGCACTTTCACTGGCACTGCCTTCCTCTGGTTGCTCCAACATGCTGTAAAACAGCATCTTAAAATTGGTGCCGGTGGCGGGACTCGAACCCGCACGACTTTTTATAGTCCCAGGATTTTAAGTCCTGTGCGTCTGCCATTTCGCCACACCGGCGCCTCAATGTTTGCTGCTATTGCTAACTGCTAGGGCAGAATCTCTGCCTTATGGGAACTGCTGATTGGAATCAACCCAAGGGTTAATTTCGCAAAAGTTTTGGATTGGCGCAAGCAGCCTATTTTGCAGTTCATTCACCCAGCCGTCAACGCGGCGCGGGCGTCGTTCGCCATGCCAGTCTTTTCCAGAAAATATTCGTAACCCCCGACATAGGGTGTCACCTGACCGGCATTGATATGCAAAACCTTGGTTGACAGGTGGCGGATAAAATGCACGTCATGCGAGATAAACACCAGCGTGCCTTCGTAACGCTCCAGCGCCAGCGTGAGTGATTCGACGGTGTGGATGTCCAGGTGCGTGGTTGGTTCGTCCATCAGCAGGAGGTTCGGCGGATCTACGAGAAATTTTACCAGATTTAGCCGGCTCTTTTCGCCGCCGCTCAACACTTTTGTTAGCTTGAAAATGTCATCTTTGCGAAACATGAAGGAACCCAGCACGGCGCGCGCCTCATCCTCGCGCATGGCGGGCGCGCTGGCCATGACTTCTTCCAGCACATTTTTCTCCGGGTCTAGCGTTGCCGCGCGATGCTGACTGAAATAACCAATTTTGGCGTTGTGGCCAAGGTCGCGCTCACCTTGCTGAAATTCCACGACGCCAGCTAGAATTTTGAGGAGCGTGGATTTGCCCGCGCCATTTGGCCCAACCAGCACGGTGCGTTCGCCGCGCTCGATGGTCAGGTCGAGGCCGGAATAAACCTTCGTCGCGCCATAGGCCATGTGAATGCCCTTGAGCGATGCGGCGCGCTGCCCGCCACGTGGCGGCGGCGGAATTTGAAATCGAAACGGCTTGCGCGGCGCAAGTGGTTTTTCAATGAGTTCCATGCGCTCGATTTGCTTGAGCTTGGCCATGGCCTGTGACGCCTTGGAGGTGACGGAGCGGAACCGGTCGGCAAATTCCTGAAGCGCCTGAATTTCCTTCTGCTGGTTTTTATAGGCGGCAAGCTGCTGCTCATAGCGTTCCTCACGCTGCCGCAGATAGTCGGTGTAGTTGCCGGTGTAAGCGACGAGCTTGCGCTCGGAGATTTCATGCACCTGCGTCACGACTTCGTCCATGAACTGGCGGTCGTGCGAAATCAGCAGCACCGCGCCGGAATAATTTTTAAGATAATTTTGCAACCAGAGCAGCGCGAGCAAATCCAGATGATTCGTTGGCTCGTCCAGCAGCAATAAATCCGGTTCCATCACGAGCAGCCGCGCCAGCCGCGCGCGCATGATCCAGCCGCCGCTCATTTCGCGAGCTTTGCGGTCAAAGTCCGCGTCGCGGAAGCCCAGCCCGCGCAGCATTTTCCTGGCCTTGGTTTCCACCTGCGGATCGTTGAGGGCATCGTGTTTCGCGTGTGATTCCAAATATTCCGGCGAGGACACGTCGCCGGTTTTTTCCAATTCGTGCAGCTTCTTTTCCAACCGTGGCAACTCGTCCACCCGGCCGGTGGCCACGTCCAAAATCGTTTCATCACCCTGCGCCTCGGCTTCCTGCGGCAAATGCCCGACCATCGTCCATTCATCGCGCTCCACCGTGCCGGCGTTGGGTTCGAGTTGCTTGAGAATGATGGAAAACAAGGTGGTTTTGCCGGCACCGTTTGGTCCGACCAGCGCGACGCGGTCGCCGTAATTCACTCCGAAGGACGCGTCTTCAAACAGCACGCGCCCGCCGAAAGTCATCTTCAGTTCTCGAATTGTTAGCATGGTATAAAATGGCCGCCACCGGTTGGGCAACGGGTTGGAAAGACTAGGCAAGGATTGCCCGCCGTCAATCGTCCATTTTGACGCCCGCTGAACGGTCAGCAATTGGGCGGAATAAATATCGGCTGGCAGCCATGACGTTTTTATTCGTAATGAGAAAAAAACAACAGTGATATCCGTTGTTTCCCAAGCCGGTTTGTTAATTTGCCAGTGAATCGAGGTTGTTTTCGCTTGGCATCGCCCGTGCTATAACTTGGTTGGTTGTGGTTTTGGATGGGGAGTCGCGCGGTGGAGATTGCCGGACGGGGAGCTGGCGATAGATCCGCCGCGCGAAAACAAGGAGGCGCACAACGCACGCGCCTGTTCAGTTTGCCCGCAGTTTGCACCGCGCATCAACAAGGAGGTGGCGGTCGGCTGTGGCTGGATTGGCTGGCGCGTGCGTGTTGCCAAAAATCATGCCGGTTTTAACTTATCTCAATCTTCTCGTCGTGACAGCGCGGGCCGCGTGGTTTAATTTTCGCGGATGGAAAAAACGACTCTGACTCTCGGCCACTCACCTGACCCCGATGACGCGTTCATGTTTTACGCGCTCGCGAAGGATTTGATTCCGACGCACGGCTTTAAATTCACCCACATTTTGCAGGACATTCAGACGCTCAACGAGCGCGCCACCCACGGCGAACTCGACATCTCCGCCGTCAGCATCCACGCCTACGCCTACGTTTCGGACAAATACGCGCTGCTGCCCAGCGGCGCGAGCATGGGCGACGGCTACGGCCCGATGCTCGTGGCGAAACAGAAATTCTCCCGCGAGGAAATTGCGAAGAAAAAAATCGCCGTGCCGGGAACCATGACCAGCGCGTTTCTGGCGCTGCAACTCTGGCTCGGCAAACCGGCGAAGGACTTTAATTATGTCGTCGTGCCGTTCGACCAGATTTTTGCCGCCGTGAAAAATGGCGTCGCCGAAGTCGGCCTCATCATCCACGAAGGTCAACTCACGTTCCAAAACGAAAAATTGGTTTTGTGCGAAGACCTCGGCGTTTGGTGGGGCAAGCAGAACGACGGCTTGCCGCTGCCGCTCGGTGGCAATGTCATCAACAAGAAATTCGATCTCGCCACGCGGAAGCAGATTTCCGACACGCTGACCGCGAGCATCCAGTTCAGCCTTGATCATCGTCCGGAAGCCGTTCAGCACGCGTTGCAATACGCCCGCGACATGGGGCGCGACCTTGCGGACAAGTTTGTCGGGATGTATGTCAACCACTGGACGCTCGATTACGGCGACAAGGGCAGGGAATCCATCCGCCGTTTCCTCGGCCAAGCTTTTGAGCGCGGCCTGATTCCGCACCGGCAGGAGCTGGAGTTCGTGGTTTGAGTTAAATGGCAATGAAAGAATCTGAACCGAATGGAGAATCAGCAGCGATGCCAGATTCTGATTGTGTCGGTTTAGATTTGGCGGCATCTCCCATTCTTAAATTCTTATCTGACGTTTGGGAAAAGCATAAAGCAGTCCTGCTTTGCATTCTTCTGTTTGGATTGGTTGTTTGGGTGTTTGCTCCATCTCTTGATTGCGGGTTTTTATTCTACGACGAAAACGACGAAATTGCTTTTGAACCTCATGTAAACACTGGGGTTTCTTTGGAAAATATCTCCTGGGCTTTTACCTCGTTAAATCATAGCAATTGGTATCCAGTAAACTGGCTTTCGCATATGTTGGATTGCGAATTCTTTGGGTTTGATTCGCGCGGACACCATTTAACAAGCGTTTTGATTCATGCCGTAAACTGCGTTTTGGTGTTTGTCGTTTTCAGAACGATGACCGGCGCGCTTTGGCGCAGTTTTTTGGTGGCGCTTCTATTTGGACTTCATCCACTGCGGGTTGAATCCGTAACTTGGATTTGCGAGCGAAAGGATGTTTTAAGCCTTTTCTTTTGGCTGCTGACCTTGCTCGCTTACGCGCGTTACGCCAAGGAGTCTAAAATCAAAGGCAATGCTATCCTCAAGTATTATTGCATAACGCTATTATTTTTCGCCTTCGGTCTGATGAGCAAGGCCATGTTGGTGACTTTGCCATTTGTCCTTTTGTTGTTGGATTTTTGGCCGCTAGAACTTTGGCGAAACAAAAGCAAGCTGCGTTTGGTGTTGGAAAAGGTGCCCCTTTTGGTTTTTGCGGCTGTTTGCAGTGGGCTTGTGTATAAAGCCCAACAACTCGGAGGCACAATGCAGGACATGGCAGACTTGCCTATATCAGACCGGATGGGGAATGCCGTGGTTTCCTATGTGCGATACATTGGAAAGTTTTTTTGGCCTGAAAATTTGGCGACCTTTTATCCTCATCCGGGGCATTGGCCATTCATAACCGTCTTTGGATCTATGTTGTTCGTAGCCAGCATTTCAATTTTAACACTTTGTGTCTGGAAGCGTTGGCCTTTTCTGCTGGTTGGTTGGTTTTGGTATCTTGGAACATTGGTGCCGGTGATAGGTTTGGTGCAGTTAATGTCCCAGGCCATGGCGAACCGTTACACCTACATCCCAATGCTCGGATTTGTCTTTGGTTTGGTCTGGTTAGTGGCTGAACTCACAAAAAATTGGCGTTGTCAGGCAGTCATTATGTTGATATTTGGAATATCTCTATTCGCGGCCTGCGTTGTAAGAACTCGAAATGAAATTCAATTTTTTAAGGACGATATTACGGTTTGGACTCATACGGTAGAGGTGACAAAAGATGAAAACAATTGGCAGGCTCATTTTTGTCTTGGCACTGTGCTTGTTGACGCATCCGGTCACACCGGTGTGGCACTTAAAGAATTCCAAGAAACAGTTCGCCTCAAACCTGATTTCGCCCCGGCGGAATTTGCAATAGGCGGTGAATTTGTAAAACAAGTAATGCCTGATGAAGCGTTACTTCATTTCAAAAGAGCCTTGCAATTAAAACCTGATTGGGGACAGGCATTGTTCAACTGTGGGTATATTTATTTTAGAGAGGGGCAAACAAAATTGGCGTTGGAGTATGTTTCAAGGGCTTTGGACAAGGGTTTTAATCCCGTAAAATGTAAATCTATTATTGATTCAATTCCACTGCTGTCCGGTTTAGAAACCCAGTAAACATTGATGGTTTTCGGTGTCTGGCGGTTGTGTGGTGGGTGGAAGTTGAGCAAGCGCCTGTGAAATGGGCATTTTCTCAAAGAGCGTGAGGCTCAAAATCTGTAAAATGGT
>CAISYZ010000149.1 GCA_903889895.1 uncultured Verrucomicrobia subdivision 3 bacterium
CTCCGCCTTCACCCGCGCCGGAAAAGTTTTGAGATTCAAAAATTGTTCCTGTTGCGAGTTCAAACGCCACCCGCCTTTCCAGAATTGTCCGGCGTGGTTGCTGGCGGAGTGGTCGGCGGATTCAGGACGGCCTCAGCCGCATCCACTAGCCCGCGCAACTGGCCGTGACGATGCGCGAAGAACCAAAGGCCGACTGCCGCAGCGACGCCAGCCAAAATCAGAAGTTCATTCCCGACGATGACCGTCGGAAGAATAATCAAAGCGATCCCACCGACCGTGATCGCCGCGCTCGTGGTGATGCTGCCGATGATGAGTTTCAGCGGCGGATAAAACATCGTCGCCAGGCCGAACAAGAACACTAGGACGCCGACCCACACAATGCCTTTGAGGCTCGCCAGCTTCGCGCTCAATTCGCGCGCCGTGTCCTTTTGAGCCGCTCCCAATTCCGTAGTTGCTCGCGTCTCCTCATGTTCGGTAACGGCCATCGGCGCGCTGATTACCAGGGCCGTGGCATTGGTGGCGGGCGCTCCGCTCGTGTCCGCAGACACTCGCGTTTCCACCAGCCGAGAACCCCTCGGCACGGTGTAAGACTTGGTGCGGACAGTTTCCTGATTCTGCCGCGAGGCTTGCGCCGGGTTGTCGCCTTGCACGACGGATTGCTCAATGCCTTGAGTGGATTTACTCACCGTGCTGGCATGGCCGCCCTTGAGCGGCGCGATGGCGCAGCCGGAAAACAAAACCACCGCCAGCAGCAGAGCCGCCGCCGGCGCGACCATCTTCAAGCGCACGGTTTCATCCGGCCGGGTATTGAGCGTCGCCGCCATGCCTTCGGCCTGCGCTTGCGTGCAGCCGACGCACAGCAATTCGGCGGACGGCTTGACGCCTTCCACCATCACGCCCCAGGTGTGTTCGGTCGCCCAACGGGTGCCGACATGAATCGGTGCATATTTTTTCATTTCGTTTCTCCTTTCATGTGTTGATCCAGCAGGATGCTGATGCGGTCCAGCGTCCGCGCCATCAGCGATTGGTTTTCCGTCAAACTGTTGATGCTCGTTTTCAAATCGTGCCGTTCCTCGATGGCGTAATTCTCGCGGACTTCCATCGCGGAAATACGTTTGTCCATGTTGATCCACAGCCCGACCACCGCCGCCGCGATGGACAGCAGTTGCAGCACGTTGCCGAGCGTGATTTCCGGCGTGAACCGGATTTTCTTCGGATTTTGAATTTGTTCGTTCATACACGTTGCAGCCGCACCACGCCGCTACGGGCGCTGATTTGCGAGCCGTATTTCGCCAACATGACTTGCGCGACTTGTGACAGCACTTGGCGCCGGTCAGTCTTGTCGTAACCGGTTTGCTTGCCGGCATCGTTGTAATACTTCAGTCCTTCGCCCGGCGGCGCGGTCGTGCGGTCGGCGATTAAGAGCTCCCGCGCCATTTCGCACGTCGCCTGGACAACGGCCTTCGGCACGGTGTCATATTGAACGTAGTCGTAAGGAATCGGCAGCAGCACCGAGATCGGCACATGGACATTGTCCGGCTCGGGGCACTTCGCACGCGGCCATTGCAGACCTTGCACGGCGTTGGTCCGCGTGCCGTTGAATTGAAATTCGGCGTCAATCAGCCGCGACGCCATGACCAGCGCCACGGCCTTTTGATCGTCGCTCGCGCCCGTCCACGCCGTCGCGTAAAGATGCCCGGCGTGATAGGCGTTGCCATCGGCCACGTCCGCGTAGCTGTTGGCATCCACCAGACCCGCGCCGGTTTCCTTGATGAGCGTGAGCGGCATGATTTATTGCGTGGCGAGTTCGAGGCCGAACTTCGCCAGAATCAAATTCTGGATGGTGTCATCCGTCCACTCGCCGAGCGCGTCATAATCCGCGCCGATGACTTGAAACGCGGTGACGTTGTTGACGATGACCGTCAGCTTGCGAGCAAACGAATCATCGTTGGTGCGCCAGGTGATTTGCGAAATGTCAGCCGTGCGCGCCGGCATGATCTCGATGGTTTTAGGTTTGATTGCGATTGCGTTCATAATTTTGTGCGAGAGCGTCAGAACCAAGCGTAGGGCAGCCCGCTCCCATAGTTGTTAAGCTGCGCCACGTCGGCCGCCGACAGCACGCGCTGCCAGCAACCCACTTCATCAATCAGCCCGCTCCCGCCGTAGCCGATGGCAATTTGGTCCATCAGCGAGGAATACGGGAACGCGGACACGTCAGCCAACCCGACCAATGAGCCATTGAAATAAAAGCAGAACTGAGTGTCGGATTTGGTGATGACCAGATGCGACCAACCTTGCGGGGAATAACCCCAGGCCAATCCCATATTGATCGAATTGGTGTCCCCGTCATACGGATGCACCGTGATGTCCTGCATGGAGCCACCTTGATTCCAGCCGTTGACGACGAACAAATTGCCCGCCGAAATCAGGGGGCCACCCGTCGGCATATTGCCGCTGACCCAGAGCGAGAAAGAATAATCCCCAATGCCATTCAACGGATAGCCAAAGCAGGTCATGCCCGGCAACCAGCCGCCGGTGTCGCCGCCCGCGTCATAGGCCATGCCACGAATGCCAGGAACCTTGGGACTCGCATCGCTTTGCAGATAGTTGTTGTTGCCCGACAAATCCGGTTCGCTGGAGTCCGCACTATCCATCGCCCAATAGGCCAGCAGCGAATCATGCAGATTTGGCGGCACGGGCGCGTCATCCGGGCGCACGATGTTGCTGTGCTGCGTGATTTCACGGCCGGTGTCGTCAATGCCGACGATGTAATACAACTCGCCGCCACCATCCGGCGCAAATTGCCGCGCATCGCCATAACCCCAATAATCGTCAACGAGGAAATAGCTGTTGCCGCCGTCCATGCTCATCCAGACGTTCCACTTGTATGGATTCGGCAAATCCCAATTCCACCGGAGCAAGTCAGGATAAGCCGCGCGCAACACCGGCGCGGGTAGCAACCGGTGCCGGCGTTCGTTCGCCAGCCAAGTCCGCCGTTGGAACGGCGTCCATGGCGCGTTACGGCGCGGTAGTGCTGGAAGCGTTGTCGGCATCGTCAGGCTTGGAAATTTTGGCCGGCTCAACCTCTGGCACTTTGACCACAGGTTGAACCGGCTTGGTGTTGGTCGGAATCGGCGGAACGTCCGGCTCGATGAGCGGACGCCGCTTGCGCCGAATGATGGGATGCAGGTTGTTCATTGATGACAGGTGCGGTTCGCCTTAAAGGGCATTGCCCGCGAACGGAATAGCTTTCCAAATGGTGCCATCCGAGATGGCCACGCACGGGTTCGGACCAGACAGGCCGGCCGTCAAATAAATCATGCGGCGCGGAAATTTCGCCGCCGTGATGCCTGCTGCCGTCGCTGCCGCGACGTTGGTAAATGTTGGAATCTGGATTTGTTCACCCGAACGAATCCGTTCAAAACTGCGAGGTTGAAGTTTGCCCATAATATTTTTCTTTCAAAAAAGCGGCGTGCCGGCGCGAACACCGGCACGCCATTGGTTCAGATGTTGTGCGTCACGGCGACCACCGGGACGTTTTTGTTTTCCCACACGCGCACCCAGTTGGCGGCGGTGGCCAATTCCGCGTTGGTCGGGTTGGCGCCGGCCACGCTCGCGCTGGTGAACTTCACGCCGCGAGGATGAAGGATGAAACGCCGGCGATTGACGAGGAATGTGTCGCTGTTGAGAGCGTCACGCGCCATTTCGCAACCTTCGGTGCCGTGACCGCCCTCGACGGGAGCGCCGTTCAGATCGGCGAAGCCCATGCCGAACGCGCCGCTGCCGAACAGGTAGGTCGTATAGACCAAGCCGTCAGTCGTGCCAGCACGGGACGGGCAGCCATCGTCAACGATGACGCGCCGGCCCTGGAACGTCTTGATTTGAGTTTCACCCTGGCTGTCCGGGATGAAGTCAATCAGGTCGAGCTTCCGCAGCGCGGCTTCAGTGGCCGAGTGCATCGCCACGGCCACGAGCCGGTCGCCACGATCACCAAGGCGTTGCGTCGCATCCACGAAGGTCGCGCCGTTGAGCTTGGTGGCGGCAGTTTGCGCGGCGACGGATTCGGAATGAATCGCCAACAGATTGCCCGCCATGCTCGCCGCACCGAACACGCCGGTGAGGGAGTTGATGAGCATGTATTGGTTCTGGCGATTCCAGTATTCCGCGAGGAAGTCCGCCAGTGCCAAGGCCGGATCATCACCGGCAACTTGCGTCGCCAGATGATTCCACGACCACGCATTGCCGTCGTTCTGGATGCGGGCGATGTCCTGGTCAGCGACCAGTTTCGCCGGCACGAGCGGTGCCGAATCGGAAAGCGGTTGCCGATTGCCCGTCAGGTCGTTCCAGTGCGGCATGTTGACTTGCGTGCCACCCAGCGATGCGCGCTCGTCATAGTCCGGCGTCCGCACGACGATGCCGGATTGAAACAGGTCGGATTTCTCCGCCGTGCGTTGTAGGACGTAACCGGCGAATTGCGCCGGCACGATGATGTCTGCCAATTGTGTCTTTGCCATATTTCAGATTTGTGTTTTGAACCGCCTACGCCGCCGCCTTGAGAC
>CAISYZ010000150.1 GCA_903889895.1 uncultured Verrucomicrobia subdivision 3 bacterium
GATGGAAATGTCGTCGCACTTGACCTTGATCTGCGCGACGCCATCCACCTTCACCGGCACGCCTTTGCTAGTGTAAACTTCAGGCGTCTGCACATCAATCGTCAGCAGTTCGAGCGAGAGGACGTCCACCTTCTCCTTCACCGGGATGACGAACGTGCCGCCGCCCTTGACCACGCGGAAGCCGACTTCCTTCACATTGCCGTCGGGGTCGGTGAGCTTGCGCTTGCTGCCGGAAATGATGAGCACCTGGTTCGGGCCGGCCTTCGTGTAGCGACTCGCCCAGATGAGGGCGATGACGAACACGACGAACAGCACCGCGCCGGCGGCGATGACGATGCGCAACCAGGGCGAGCCGGACGCTTCCACCTGGGCCAACATGGGAATGAGATTCATAGCATGCATAGTTATATGTTGTGTGATGAGGTTTAAATTTATTTGACGACTTCCACGAAAAATTGCGTGCCCACGATGCGCGTGATCTTGACCGTCTGGCCGGTGGCCAGCGCCGCGCCCTTTTCATCCCGCGCCGGAGCGGTGTAACGGCTGCCGGACTGCACATAAGAAATTTCCCCCACGCCATTCGCGGGAATCGGCGAGATGATGGCGGCGGTCGCGCCGACAAGATTGCCCACCTTGCCCTCGCTGGAACTTTGTGCCCCGCGAAAAACCTTGTTCATCCCCCACCACACGAACAGCGCCACGAGCACGCTGCCTATGAAGGCAAGCGGCGCGTGGAACCACACCGTATGCGTCGCGGGAATTTCCATGAACACCAGCCCGAACGCACCGAACGCCGTGATGAAGCAGGCCAGCACCGTGGGACTCAGAAAGCTCGCGCCCGGCATTCCGTCGGAATTCATGCCAGCATCCGCGTGACCGCCCGTGCCGATGGCATCGTGGCCGCCGAACAGATGGCCGAGGAACGCGCTCACCACCGTGAACCCCAAACCCAGCACCAGACAGAAGGCGTAGATAATCATAAGGTCACTCCATTTGATTGCTGGTGCCGATTAGACCACTAAACCCGCCGGCAACGCAAGCCGGAAGGTGTCGTTGTTGAACCGCGCACCGGTCGTGCCGCCAGCTAACCGCATTTCCGTGCGCGCCGCACTGATAATTTTGAGGAAAAAGTGGAACCGCAACTCCTCCTGCTTATGGCGGGGCAACCAGCATGTTGGCCATTTCTCTTAAACCGCATTGGCGGCGGACCAGTTTAATCTAGCCAAACGACCAGGCGTCACCTCCTCCACAAAGTCATATCATCAAATCAAGATACGTTGATTTTTAAATTGAAAAAAACGCAATTTTGACTATCTTGACACAATGTCGAATAACTCCAAATTACTCCAGCAAGCACTGCGCGAACGTATCGTCATAATTGACGGTGCAATGGGCACAACCATCCGCACTTACGGGCTGGGCGAGGCGGAAATTCGCGGTCAGCGCTTCAAGGGCAACAAAAAAGACCTGAAAAACAACGGCGATCTTTATTCGCTGACACAGGCAGACACGATTTGCGACATTCACCGCCGCTTTCTTGAGGCGGGCGCGGACATAATAGAAACAAACACCTTCTCGGCCACGAGCATCGGCCAGAGCGAATTTTTTGTGGACGATCCGCGCGAACACGGTGGCCGCAAAGACCCGGCGTTCTATCAAACCGTCATCGAGAACAAATTCCTCAACGATCTCGCGTGGGAAATCAACGAGCAATCCGCCAAGCAATGCCGCGAGTGGGCTGACCGCATCGCGAACAAGACCGGTCGCCCGCGCTTCGTGGCTGGCGCAATCGGACCGTTGACCGTTTCGCTGTCCAACTCCCCCGATGCGGATGATGCCGGCTTTCGCGTGTGCACGTTTGATCAGGTCAAGGCGGCTTACATCAACCAAGTGCGCGCGCTCATTGCGGGCGGCTCGGATTTGCTGCTCGTCGAGACGATTTTTGATTCGCTCAACGCCAAAGCCGCGCTCGTGGCGATTCAGGAAGTGTTCGAGCAGGATAAAAAAATTCTGCCGATCATGATTTCCGCCGCCGTCGGCCGCGGCGGCGAGACAATGATCTCCGCGCAGACCATCGAAGCGTATTGGAACGCGATGAAGCACGTGAAGCCGATTGCCATCGGTTTGAACTGCTCGCTCGGACCGGATTTGATGAGGCCGTTTCTCGCGGAACTCGCGGAAAAATCCAACACGGCCATTTCCTGTTATCCGAACGCCGGCTTACCAAATCCGCTGTCGCCGACGGGCTTTGATTTGAAGCCCGAGGACATGGGCAATTTTCTCGGCGAGTTCGCGCAAAGCAATTTAGTCAACATCGCCGGCGGCTGCTGCGGCAACACACCGGAACACATCGCCGCGATTGCAAAAGCGCTGGCCAACAAACCGCCACGCCAACCAAAAACAGAAACCACGTTTTCCACCGGCGCGGCGATTCCATTGCGCTTGAGCGGCTCGCAGCCGTTTACGCAGCAGATTGGATCGTTCATCATGATTGGTGAGCGCACGAACGTCGCCGGTTCGTCGAAATTCGCCAAGCTCATCAAGGAAAACAAATACGAGGAAGCCGTCGCCATCGCGCGGCAACAGGTAGAGAACGGCGCAAACATCATAGACATCTGCATGGACGAAGGGATGATTGACGGAGTCGCCGCGATGACTCGCTTCCTGCAACTTCTCGGCAGTGAACCGGAAGTCGCCAAGGTGCCGTTCATGGTGGACTCGTCGAAATGGGATGTCATCGAAGCCGGCCTGAAATGCGTTCAAGGCAAAGGCATCGTGAATTCGATTTCGATGAAGGAAGGCGAGGCCAAGTTCTGCGAACACGCGCGCAAAGTTTTGAAATACGGCGCGGCAGTCGTGGTGATGGCGTTTGATGAACAAGGCCAAGCGGCGACGCTCGCGGACAAAATCCGCATCTGCGAACGCGCTTACAAAATTCTCGTGGACGAAGTCGGCTTTCCGCCGGAAGACATCATTTTCGATCCGAACATCCTCACTGTCGGCACGGGCATTGAGGAGCACAATAACTACGCCGTAGATTTCATTGAAGCCACGCGGTGGATCAAAAGTAATCTGCCGCACGCCAAGGTCAGCGGCGGGGTGTCGAACGTGTCGTTCGGCTTTCGCGGCAATAATCCCGTGCGCGAAGCGATGCACAGCGCGTTCCTGTTCCACGCCATCAAAGCCGGCATGGACATGGCCATCGTGAACGCCGGCATGCTGGAAGTTTTCGAAGAGATCGAGCCGGAGCTGAAAGAGTTGGTCGAAGACGTTTTGCTGAATCGCCGTCCCGACGCGACCGAGCGTCTCGTTACGTTCGGCGAAAAGCTCAAAGCCGCCAGCGCGGGCACGATCGTCGCCGACAAAAAGATCGAGGAAGAATGGCGCAAAGGCACGGTCGAGGAACGCCTCGCGCACTCGCTCGTCAAAGGCATTGATCTCTACATTGACGCCGACACCGAAGAAGCGCGCGCGAAATACGGCAAGCCGCTTTCGGTAATCGAAGGCCCGTTGATGGCCGGCATGAGCGTGGTCGGCGATTTATTCGGCGCGGGCAAAATGTTTTTGCCGCAGGTCGTGAAGTCGGCACGCGTGATGAAAAAATCCGTCGCGTATCTCACGCCGTTCATGGAAGCGGAAAAAGCCGCAATGGCCGCGCGCGGGGAAGTCGTGAAGGCACAGGGCAAGATCGTCCTCGCCACCGTGAAGGGCGACGTGCATGACATCGGCAAAAACATCGTCGGCGTCGTGCTGGCGTGCAATAACTACGAGGTCATTGACATGGGCGTGATGGTGCCGTGCGAAAAAATACTGGAGCGCGCGAAACTGGAGAACGCCGACATCATCGGCTTGAGCGGCTTGATCACGCCATCGCTGGATGAAATGGTTCACGTCGCGCGAGAGATGGAACGGCAAGGTTTCAAGATTCCGCTGCTCATCGGCGGCGCGACGACGAGCCGCGCGCACACCGCTGTCAAGGTTGCGCAGCATTACAGCGAGCCAGTCGTCCACGTCCTCGACGCTTCGCGCGCCGTGCCGGTGACGAGCAGCTTGTTGAGCAAAGACGGCAAAGCCGCTTTTGTGAAGTCACTGCGTGAAGATTACGAAAAACTGCGCACGCACCACGCCAGTTCGCAGGTGAAGCTGCTCTCACTCGAAGCCGCCCGCGCCAACGCGCCGAAATTAAAATACGACGATCTGCCCAAGCCGGAGTTCACCGGCATCCGCACGCTTTCATCCGGAAAATTCAATCCCGGCAAGTGCGATTGTGGTTCGGCCCACGGCCACGCGGGCGCGTTCAGTGTTTCGCTCGAAGAGGTCGTGCCGTTCATTGACTGGACGCCGTTTTTCCACACCTGGGAATTGCGCGGCGTATATCCGAAAATTCTCCAGCACGAAAAACACGGCGAGGAGGCGACCAAGCTGTTTGCCGACGCGCAGAAAATGCTCGCGGAATTTGTCGCGAACAAATCGCTGAAGCTGCAGGCGGTTTATGGCTTGTTCCCCGCGAACGCCGTCGGCGACGACGTGGAGGTTTACACGAACGGCTCGCGCCAGCATTTGCGGACGAAATTTCATTTCCTGCGCCAGCAAATTGAAAAGGGCGACGGTTCGGCGAATTATTGTCTGGCCGACCTCATTGCGCCGAAAACCACCGCACAACCCGATCACATCGGCGCCTTTGCCATCACAAGCGGCCATGGCTTGAAGGAAATTGTCGAAAAATTCAAAGCGGCGCATGACGATTACAACGCGATTTTGGCTGAGGCCATTGCGGATCGCTTGGCCGAAGCGTTCGCGGAATTCCTGCACAAACGTGTCCGCGATGAATGGGGATATGGCCGGTTGGAAAAACTGACGACTGAAGATTTAATCTCCGAAAAATATCGCGGAATCCGCCCGGCGGCTGGTTATCCCGCCTGTCCCGATCACACCGAGAAGGCGAAGCTTTGGGACTTGCTCGACGTCGAGCAGCACACCGGCATCAAGCTCACCGAGAGTTTTGCGATGTGGCCGGGCAGTTCGGTTAGCGGGCTTTATTTCGCGCATCCCGATGCAAAATATTTCGCCGTCGGCAAACTCGCCAAAGATCAGGTGGCCGATTTAGCACAACGCAAAGGCAAGTCCGTTTCCGAAATGGAACGCTGGCTCGGTCCGTGGCTAAATTACAATCCGAGCTGATTCAACGGACTTGTTTTTCGCGCGCCGTGGCGTAGATTTTCCGCATGAAGAATGAAGTCGTGCCGGTGCAGATTCGCGGCATACTCCCCGCCAACAGCGGTTGCGCGCTGTTCGTTGGCAATGACGACAAGGTATTTGTCATCAACGTCGAGCCGCAGATGGGCGCAATCATCGGGATGTTCCTGAAAAATGCGCCAAAGGAACGCCCACTCACGCACGACCTCATCAATCTCATTTTTCAGGGCTTCAGCATCAATGTTGAACGCGTGGTCATCACCGACTTGAAAAATTCCACCTACTTCGCCCGCATCATTCTCCAGCAGCAAAATGAGCTGGCTCGAAAAATCGTCGAGTTGGATGCACGGCCAAGCGATTGCCTCGCGCTGGCGGCGGCGCAAAAGAAGCCGATATTCGTTTCTACGGCGCTGTTTGCGCAGGTTGAGGACATGAGCGAAGTCCTCGAGAAGATGAACGAGTCCGGCAGCGAAGCCGAATCCGACTGAAATGGCCCTGCCCGCCAAACCGATTGCACTCGTCTGCGGCGACGATGATCTCGCCGTAAAACAGCGTGCCAAACAAATCTTCGCCGACTGGTCCGCCGAACTTGGCGGTATGGATCACGAGACCATTGAGGCCACCGTCGGCAACGGCGGCGACGTGCTTACCGTCATTGGCAAGCTGCGTGAAGCGCTGCAAACACTGCCTTTTTTCGGCGGCGGCAAGGTCGTCTGGCTGCGCGACTGCAATTTCCTTGGCGAAGACCGCACCGCTTCGTCCGCCGCCGTGACCGAGACTTTGTCGGAACTGGCGGAAGAGCTGAAGAATTTTTCCTGGCAGAACATCCGGTTGATCATTAGTGCCGGCAAGGTGGACAAGCGAAAGGTTTTTTACAAGACGCTCGACAAAATCGGCACGACGGAAGTTTTTTCCGCGTGGTCGCAAGATGACAAGGACTGGGCCGACCGGGCTCAGATCGCTGCGCGCGAAGCGGTGTGTAAGCGCGACAAGGATATTTCCGGTGCGGCGCTCGGCGAGCTGGTCGTCCGCGCTGGTGGCAATGCGCGACAACTTGAAAGCGAAGTAGAAAAACTTTGTGTTTTCACCGGCGAGCGGAAGAAAATCGAATTGGCAGACGTGACCACAATTTGCACGCACAATAAAACCGCCAAAGCCTTCGCGCTGGGTGATGCGCTCGGCGACCGGGATTTGCCACGCCTGCTCAAGCGACTGGACGAAGAACTTTGGGAAACAAAGTTCGATAAGGACAAATCAGAAATCGGCCTGCTTTACGGTCTCATCGGCAAAGTGCGCGCCATGCTGCTGCTCAAGGAAATGCTGCGTGAGGGCTGGGTGAAGGACACCAGTGATTACACTCATTTCAAAAATCAACTGGAGCGTGTGCCAGCCGATCAGATGCCGATTGAAAAGAAATTCAATCCGCTGGCCTTGAGTCCGTATGTGCTTTATAAGGCGCTGCCGCAGGTCAAAAAATATTCCTCGGCGGAACTCGTCCGCGCGATGGACGTGCTGCTGCGCTGTAACCAGCGACTGGTCACCAGCGGGCTCGACGAAGCGCTTGTGTTACAGCAGGCGCTGGTGCAAATTGTGGCTTCCGGCGCGCCGGGAACCGCCTGAAATTTAACGAAGAACATGTCATCCGCCAATTTATCAGTGCTGGTCGGCAAGAATTTTGCCTGTATCAAGATCGTCGGGCGTGCAAACTTCGCGTCTAGCCCGGATTTCAAAACGCTGTTGAGCGAACTTGCGCAAAAAGGATTTGGCCACTTTATTATTGATTTGAGCGAGTGCGTGCTGATGGACAGCACCTTTCTCGGCGTGCTGGCCGGGTTCGGCATGAAGCTGAATCCCCAGGGTGCGCCAGCCGAGCGCGGCATTGAACTGCATGGGGCGACCACGCGCGTGAGCGAACTGTTGGAAAACCTGGGCGCGGCACACCTGTTCAAGCTAACCGCCGGCGAATTGAAACTCCCAGCCGACTTAAAAACCTGCGTGCCAGAATCCATCAATCCGTCACATGAGCAGATTGCGCGCACGAGCTTGGAGGCCCATCAGACGCTGATGGCAATGAATCCCGAAAACGTCGCCCGCTTCAAAGATGTGGCGCAGTTTTTGGCTGAAGATTTGAAGAGTATCGAAAAATCTTCCGAATAAAGGCGGGCCGAATAAATCTTATCAGGCAAAAAATAAAGGACAGGCACCAGCCTGTCCTTTTGTGTTTCCAAATATAAAATATATTTCAGTTAATAAATCAACCAGCCGGTGCCGGTGCCGGAGTTCCAAGACCGGGCAGTTTTGGCGGCGCGGGCTTGGCGGGAGTTTCAGGTAGCGGAGTCCCGGCGGGTGCACCAATCATCGGACTAATATTGGCCGGTGGCTTGGGCGGCGGCGTGAAGGTGCCGGTTCGAACAATGTCTTCCACTTGTGCGCCATCGAGCGTTTCGTATTCGAGCAGACCGTTGGCGACGAGTTCCAGCTTGTCGCGGTTGGTTTCAATCAACTGCTTGGCCGTCTGGAACGCGCCGTCCACGATGCGCTTTACTTCCGTGTCGATGTCTTGCGCTGTGGATTCGCTGTAATCCTTCGTGCGCATCATGTCGCGGCCCAGAAAAACATATTCCTGAGCCTCACCGTAAAGCACGTTGCCAAGTTTCTCGCTCATGCCCCAGTGCATGACCATCGCCTTGGCCAGCGCTGTTGCCTGCTGGATGTCCATCGCTGCGCCGCTAGAAATATCGTCAGTGACATATTCTTCGGCGATGCGGCCGGCCATTGTCATGATAATTGTGTCAATCGCCTGTTTACGGCGCATGTTCAGCATGTCCTCTTTCGGTAGGGACATCGTGACGCCGAGCGCCCGGCCTCGCGGAATAATTGTGACCTTGTGCAGCGGGTGTGTGTGCTTCAACAAAACGCTGACGAGCGCGTGTCCGGCTTCGTGCCAAGCGGTGGCGCGTTTTTCTTCATCGCTCATCGCCATGCTGCGACGTTCGCGGCCCCACCGAACTTTATCCCGAGCTTCTTCCAACTCTGGCTGCTCGATGGATTTTTTGCCGGTGCGCGCCGCGAGCAAGGCCGCTTCGTTCAAAAGATTTGCCAATTCCGCACCGGAATAGCCCGGCGTGCCGCGTGCGATGATGGATAAATCCACCGTCGGTGCTAACTTCACATTCTTGGCGTGGACTTTCAAAATCGCCTCGCGTCCGCGCACGTCGGGCAGATTCACCGTGACCTGACGGTCAAAACGACCGGGCCGCAGCAACGCCGGATCGAGCACATCGGGACGGTTCGTCGCGGCGATGATGATGATTCCTTCCTGCGTGTCGAAACCGTCCATTTCAACGAGCAGCGCGTTCAAGGTCTGTTCGCGTTCGTCATTGCCGCCGCCGAGACCGTGACCGCGCGAACGGCCGACGGCGTCAATTTCATCAATGAAAATCAGGCACGGCGTGCTCTTGCGCGCCTGCTCGAACATGTCGCGCACGCGGCTAGCACCGACGCCGACGAACATTTCCACGAAATCCGAGCCGCTGATGCTAAAGAACGCCGCGTCGGCCTCGCCAGCAATGGCTTTGGCCAGCAAAGTTTTGCCGGTGCCGGGCGGTCCAATCATCAAGACGCCTTTTGGAATGCGGCCACCCAGCCGTTGAAATTTTTTTGGGTCTTTCAAGAACTCGACGAGTTCGGAAACTTCCTCCATCGCCTCTTCCACGCCGGCGACATCCTTGAAAGTGGTTTTGTTGCGGTCTTTCGCGAGCATCCGCGCCTTGCTCTTGCCAAAGCTCAACGCGCCTTTGCCCGCCGCCTTGATCTGGCGGATGAAGAAAAACCAAAACAGCAGCCCCAGCACCACAAATGGTGCAATGCCCCAAAGAAAATTGGTCAGCATCACATTCGGTGCACCTGCCTCAATCTTGTCCGACACTAAAAGCTGGTCGAGCATTTTCTGGGTCAGCATGGCATTCGGGGAAACAAAGGCGACCGAATGAGTCTTGCCATCCTTTCCAGTCTCCAAGTATTCGCCCGCAATGGGCGTGAGCGGCGACGACTGCGCGTTGAAATTAATGCTGGCGTGGACAATCTGGTTCGACGCGAATTTATTCAGAAAGTCCGCCTGCGACAATTGAGCCGTCGGCGCAGTGTAGGTTTTTTTTACCATGAACAGGCCGACCGTCGCGGCAATAATAGCCGCCCAAGCGAGCAGCGTGAACACGGGAATGTTATTGAAGCTGCCGCTACCGGGCTTCTTCTTGTTGTCTTTCTGGTTGGAATCGTCTTCGGCCATTTTCAGTGCGGCAAAGTAACATACCTGCCATACCGCCGCAATAAACGAATTGATTTGTTGAGTTTGTTTGCCAACACACAATTGGCGACTCTCATTTTATGATCTGAATGCAAAGAAAAAACGCCCGCAATGAATGCGGGCGTTTGGCGCAAAAAAGTTTCTTACTTGACCGCCGGGGTGTTCGTCGGCGGCAGCGTCGAGAGCAGATTGTTTGCAGTCGGCGGAGCCGTCGGCGTCGTGGTTGGGGCAGGCTGCGTGGCGATTGGCTGGGCAACGGGAACCTGCATCTGCTTTTGCTGAACCTGTTTGGCGAAATCCGCCGCACTGTTTTCCGCATGATTTTTGTCATGCAGATAGCTCAACAAGATGGCCAGCAGAAGAAACACAATGGTGGCCGTCTTGGTGATTTTGGTCAGGGCGTTGCCGGAGCCGGCACCGAAGAGCGCGTCCGCCGTGCCACCGCCAAAGGCCATGCCAGCGCCCGCGTCCTTCTTGGGCAACTGCACAAGGACAAGCAGAATCAACAGCAACGCGTTGATGACAATGACAAAGGTTAAAATACCAACAATAAAGGTCATAGGCGGCGAAGTTTAGATGGAATTTTTAACGATGTCAGCAAAACTTCTTGCTTCCAAAGCAGCACCGCCGACGAGCGCGCCATCCACATCGGGCTGGCTCATCAGTTCCTTGGCATTCGCGGGTTTCACGCTGCCGCCGTATTGAATGCGGACTTTTTTCGCGGAGGCTTCATCAAAAATCGCCGCGAGCGTCTTGCGAATGAACGCGTGGGCGTCCTGCGCCTGCTGCGTGCTCGCGGTCTTGCCGGTGCCAATGGCCCAAACGGGTTCATAAGCCACAACGGTTTCCACCATCTGTTCCTTGGTCAGGCCGGCGAGGCTGCCGCGCACCTGGGTTTCCAAAACTTTTTCCATCAGACCGCCTTCGCGTTCAGCAAGAGTTTCACCGACGCAGACAATCGGCTTGAGGCTGGCGGCGTGCACAGCGGCAGCCTTCTTGGCAATGAGTGCGTCACATTCCTTTTGATACTGGCGGCGTTCGCTATGGCCGAGGATGACGTAGCGCACGGAGAATTCCTTCAACATGCCCGCGCAGATTTCGCCGGTGAAGGCACCGAAATTATTCTCGCTCATGTTCTGCGCGCCGAGGCGGATGTTCGAATCGAGGATGGATTTAGAAACCTCGCTCAGCGCCGTGAACGGCGGGGCAACGACGATGTCCACTTCCTTCACGCCCGCGAGGTCGCGCTTGAGGTCAGCGACGAGGGTCAGCGCCTCGGCGACGGTCTTATTCATTTTCCAGTTACCGGCAATAATCAGTTTGCGTTCTTTGTTCATTTGAAAATCTTTCTAAGTAAAAATTATTTCTCCGACAACGCCGCCACCCCGGGCAGCACTTTGCCTTCGAGGAATTCCAGCGACGCGCCGCCGCCGGTTGAAGTGTGGGAAACTTTTTTGTCTGCGCCGAATTTCTTCGCCGCCGTGGCGGTGTCGCCGCCGCCGACCACGGTGGTGGCTCCGGCTGCGGTCGCGGCCACGATGGCATCAGCCATTGCCTTGGTGGCTTTCTCGAACGCGGGAAATTCAAACACGCCGGGTGGTCCGTTCCAGATGATCGTCTTGGCCCGGGCGATGACCGTCGTGAATAGCTTGGACGATTCCGGGCCGGCGTCGAGGCCTTCCCAGCCGGCAGGAATGCCGCTGGCCAGCGTCGCACTGCCGACATTCGCATCCGGTCCATATTTATCACCAATCACCCAGTCCACCGGCAGATGGATTTGTTTGCCCTTGGCTTTGGCCTTCGCGAGTAGTTCGGGAACAATCTTCGCGCCATCGGCGTCAAAAAGGGATTTACCGATTTCCATGTTGTCCTGCACTTTGCGGAACGTATAAGCCATGCCGCCGCCGATGATGATTTCGTCGGCCTTGTCGAGCAGGTTATTGATGAGTTGAATCTTGTCGGAAACTTTCGAACCACCGAGAATCGCCAGCAGTGGACGCTTCGGGTTATCGAGCACGGCGCTGAACGCGTCGAGTTCCTTCTTCATCAAATAACCGCAGGCGCGCTGCGGCAACTGCACGCCGGTCATTGAACTGTGATCGCGATGGGCCGTCCCAAACGCGTCATTGATATAAACGTCACCGAGCTGGGTCAGGCTGGCGCGAAACGCCTTCACCTTTTCCGGATCGGCTTTGAGCTTGGTGCCATCTTCGAGTTTCACCTTGCCCTCTTCCTCGATGTGGAAGCGAAGGTTTTCGAGCAAAATCACATCGCCGGGCTTGGCCTTGGCGCAGGCGGCCTCGACTTCCGCGCCGACGCAGTCGTTGAGGAATTGCACCGAGCGGCCAAGCAACTTCTGGAGCGCTTCGGCAATCGGCTTGAGGGAAAATTTCTCGATGCGTTTGCCGTCCGGACGACCAAGATGGCTCATTAGCACGACGGAAGCGCCTTTATCGAGCGCGTATTTGATGGTCGGCAGCGCGGCTTCGATTCGCTTGGTGTTGGTGATGGCGCCGGTGACCTTGTCTTGCGGCACGTTGAAATCCACGCGGATGAGGGCGCGTTTGCCCTTCAATTCGACATCTTCAATGAAAAGTTTGGCCATAAATTAATAACTGGTTTTTTTCCTTGCGAACAAGGTCTTTCAGCTTATCAAAGCATGGTCGCCAGTAAAGAGAATTTAACCATGAACTGAAGCGCCTTGCCGCGCGGTTTCTCCTACCAACCTAAGGTTTTCTCTTATCTGCACTTGATTTTCCGCCGATGCTGTCGCAATTTGCGGGGCACTTTAGCTTAACCAAACCAAATAACAAAACTATGGCACACGAACTCCCCGCGCTTCCTTATGACAAGGCTGCGCTTGAACCCCACTTCGACGCGCTCACGATGGAAATCCACCATGACCGCCACCACAAGGCGTATGTGGACAACCTCAACAAGGCCATTACCGGCAACGCCGCACTCGAGGCAAAGTCGCTGGAACAACTCATCAAGGATTTGAGCGTCGTTCCCGATGCCGTGCGCGGTCCCGTGCGCAACAATGGCGGCGGACACTGGAACCATTCCTTTTTCTGGAAAATCCTCGGCCCAAACGCTGGCGGAGCTCCAACCGGCAAACTGGCCGATGACATCAAGGCCGCGTTTGGCAGCTTTGAAGATTTCAAGGCAAAGTTTGAAGCTGCCGGCATCGGCCGTTTCGGCAGCGGCTGGGTTTGGCTCGTAGCCAACAACGGCAAGCTGGAAATCGTTTCCACACCGAACCAGGACAACCCGCTCATGGGTAAAGCCGTGGCCGGCGTGGAAGGCAAACCGATCATCGGTTGCGACGTGTGGGAACATGCTTACTACTTGAAATATCAGAACAAGCGCGCCGACTTTTTGAAAGCGTTTTGGAACGTCCTCAATTGGAATGCCGTTCAATACTGATTAGACATCAAAGGAATCAAAAACTACGCGCCGGAACTCGTTTCTGGCGCGTTTTCATTTATGCCGAATCACTGCTGTCCGGTTTAGAAACCCAGTAAACATTGATGGTTTTCGGTGTCTGGCGGTTGTGTGGTGGGTGGAAGTTGAGCAAGCGCCTGTGAAATGGGCATTTTCTCAAAGAGCGTGAGGCTCAAAATCTGTAAAA
>CAISYZ010000151.1 GCA_903889895.1 uncultured Verrucomicrobia subdivision 3 bacterium
CTGATTGGCGAACTCAATAAGGATCGAAAGTCATTTTACGACCAGCTTCTCAACGCCAATCGAATCGTGGGCCAATTGGAAACAAAATTGAATCAGTTGAGTGGGCCTAAATTCTGATGCGGTAAGACAAACAACGTTGGCTAAACCAAACTCGTCAATTCCCGCTGAATCCCTGCCCAATGAAAACACCACCGTCCACCGCGCAACAGGCAACCCAAGTGCAGCAATACCCGTCCGAAAATGTATTGCTTCATTTGCATTTTGAAGTTCGTCATCATTCTGATTTTCAAGTTGAAAGAGTGGCGGTGCCAACCCAATAGCACCGCCACCCCACCCATAACCCGGAAATTGCTTCCGGTTCTTCGTGACGGAACCCAAAACCGTCACGAAGTTCGTTGTCAATTCATGCCGTTGGCAGCGAAGACCCAAACTTCGTTTTTCTTGACCCGCGATAGACGCGCACGGCGCCGACACCTATGAAGCCAACGCCAAAAATCACCATTGCCATGTTGGCCGGCTCCGGCACGGCGGTTATGCCCAGACTCCAGCCTTCAACCAAACTGGTCCCGCCGCCATTGGCCATATCCGCAAAGAAAAGGGTCCAGTTCCCATCGGCCTGCGAGCCGTTGAAATTCGCCAGTGTGCCTGCCGCGTTGTAATTGCCAGTCAAATACGAACCGCTCGTCACATTTTGAATCGAGCCATTCAGGGTGTAAGCATCCGTCAACGTGATGTTCATGCCCGCGCCGCTGGCACCAATGCCGTTCAGGCTTACGCCCGGCTGGTTCATCAACATCACTAGCGTGCCGTTGGGCGACACCAGATAGGCATACAGGTCGCCGTTGAAACCGCCGCTGAGGTTCAAGCTCACCGTCAAGCTGGACACGGTGGAGCCGACCGGCGCGGCATCATAGGTTCCAACGAAACTGACACCCGCTGGACTGCCGTCCGGGATCGCGCCGGTCGGATAAAGCGATGCGTGAACCGTGGCCACCGCCGCCAGTGATGCAACCAATGTCAGAGGGGTGATTTTCATAATGTGATTCCTAGATAAACCTTGATTTTTTAAGGTTGCCACTTGATCCGGTAATAGGCCGAACTCGGCGGAGTGCCGCCCAAATCGCTGAAGGAATCGCTCACAGAAATTACGCCGTTGGTGCTAACGGTGTTCGTGGCGATGGACGCCCAGTCGGTGAGATTGGTGGAGCGTTCGGTGATGTAGCTGAAACCGATGACCCCATAAGCCTTGAGCGTGGTGGGATTGCCGGTCGTGAGGTTGACGATGGAGTTGGTGCCGGTGACATAGGCGTTGACCGTGATGTTGATGACGCCAGCAACGGTATCTCCATAGCTGTCACTGGCGGTATAGTTGATTTGGTCGGCCACATTCGGGGCGCTGGACGGATAGCCAATGAGCGTTGCATTGGTGATTAAGGACACGCTGTTGGTGGTGGACAGATTGAGGGCGGTCAAGTTCACGGCATCGCCGTCCGCGTCGCTCCATTGGTTGGTGAGTTGCGACCAGAAGAAGTGGAGGCCCAAGCCCGCCGTCCGTGTCAGGTTCAGCGGTGCCAGCATCGGCGGATGGTTGGTGACGATTTGCTCAAGGTTGGTCGTGCTGCCGAGATAGTTGCCATCACCGAGATACGCCACGGTGATGACATTCGTTCCGCGCGGCAGGTTGGTGATGCTCAAGCTGGTGGCGCTACCGCTGCTCACGCTGTTGGTGCTGATCGGACCGTTGGTGGAAGAGAAAACCACGCTGCCGGTGGCGTCAGTAGGCAACGTGGCGAGGAAGGCGACGGCGTCGTGATAGCCGCTAGGATTCTTGGTGGAGTTCGCCCCGACAGAAATGCTAGCCTGATTGATGGTCAGGCTGATCATGGCGCTGGCTGTGCAGCCCACAGCGTTGCCGGCGTTGATGGTCACGTTGCTGGTGCCCACCACCGTCGGGGTGCCGGAAATCACGCCGCTGCTATTGATGCTCAAACCAGGCGGCAGGCCCGTGGCGCTAAAGCTGGTTGCCGCCGTCGCTGTCGCGATGGTCTGGCTGTAAGCCGATCCGTAGGTGCTGTTTGGTAGCGATCCCGTGCTGATGGTAAACGTGCCGTCGCAGGCGTAAGTGATGTTGCCGCCCGTTGCCACCGACTGGAGTTGGGTGAGGTTGGTTGATAGACCGGCGGGTGCGTTTGGAGCGGTGATGCTGCCAAAACCACCGCCGAAGCCGCCTGAAGAAACGAAGAGCGGAATGGTATCACCCGAAGCCAGAGTGCCACTCACCAAGGTGTTCGTCAGGTAGCCATTATAGGTCAATGTGCCAGACGTTTGCGTCAGTTTCGAGCCGGTAAAAGTGTTGGCTCCGGTCTTGGTGACTTCCATCGTCAAGGTGCCGGTGCTGTTGAGGAGCGTTCCGCCGACGGTCAAGGTCTTGCTGTTGAAATCCAACGTTGTGTTCGCATCCACCGTGAGGGTTCCCGTGATGGTTTTGTTGGCGTTGAGTATTACGCCGGAGGTGTTGGCGATTTCCAAATTGGGCGCGCCACCACTTGCTGGCAATTCTGCCGCCGCCGTGGTTTGCTGCGCCGTGCCGGCATACTTCAGGGTTGAGGACCCACCGTAGCTCAGCGTAAACCCGCCCAAAACGAGCGACGCTGTGCCGCCCATGGTCAAGGTGCCATTCACTGTGGTGTTGGCACTAAGAGTCTTCGCATTCGAGCCAGAAAGAGTAAGGTTAGCGTAGGTCGTTCCCAGAATCGTCTGGGTTCCGCCTTTGGAATAATTGACCGTGTTGCCAGCGGCCGTGGCGGTCAAGGTGCCGATGCTGATGGTATCGCTAATGTTCAGCGCGGAGCTTGCCATCTGGGTCAACCCGCCCGTGCCGGATAGGGTGGTGACGGTGATGGTGCCATTGTTGGACAACACTCCCGGTGAGGTCACCGTGTTTGTGATAACAGTCAATGTCCCGTCATTCTCATAGGTGCCAGTCACCGTCAGGGACGAACTTCCGCCAAAGGTAAGCGTGCCGGCAATCGTCTTGCTGGTGCCACTCAGCGTATATGGTCCGTTTGCGGACGTAAAAGTGCCGTTGTTCGTCAAGTTGCCAGCGATGAAATTCGCGTTGGTGCTGAATGCGGTAAAAGTGCCGCCTGAATTGATGGTGAGATTACCCGAAAAGATATTTGTCACAGCTTGGGTGCATTGAAATACTCCCCCATTGTTAATGGTAACATTGCCGGTGAAGGTCTTGAGTTTGGTTTGGCCGGTAACAAAGAAAGTGCCGCCCACGGTAGTGGTGCCGGTCACAGTCAAAGTGGTATTTAAAGTGTTAAATATCGCACCAGAGTCAACTTGCAGATTGCCACCGACAGTCGTGGCTGCCGTGAGCGTATTCGTGTTCGCTCCTGTGGATTTTATCCAGTAATTACCGGCGATCGAAGTCGGTTGAAGAACAGTAATGGCTTGGCTGGGGCAATTCCAAGTCAAGTTAGCGAACGGCTGACTATAACCCCCCGGCGCAGTGTTAACGACGCCGTCAATTTCACAGGTGGAACCGGTAGCCCAAGTCGCCGTCGGGATAGTGCCACCGTCAATATTGTGCTTATAGGTGCCGTTGATAGTTGTCGTTCCGGTCAGCGTCAAGGTGGCGCTGGCCACCAGAATGCCCGTGCTGTCCACGGTCAAGACGTTCCCGGCGGCGGTCGCGGCTACCGTCACTGTCGTGCCGTTAATAATTTCAACCGTGGTTTCAGTGCCGGTGGGGAACTGGCCGCTGGTCGCGGCACCCCAAGTGCTGCCGTTGTCAGTGGAAACCTGCCAAGTGGTGTAGTCACCCCAATTGCCGCTCGTCAGGCTGCGGTATTTAGGCGTGTATTGGGTGGTGGCGGTGGCGCTGGGAATGGACGTCGTTTTGTAGTTATACGTTGCCACATTCGCCCCATCCCAAGCGAACGGAATGATGGTGAAGGAATATTGCGTGCCGAGTGTCAGGCTGGAAATGGTTGCGCTCGTCGCCGAACCCGGGGTGAGAATGGCCGCCACCGTGCCATCGCCGATGGTGTTGCCGACGCTATAACTGGTCGCATTGCCTGGGGTTCCGGTGGGCGCGGACGCACCGGATTTCCGTAGGATCAGGTAACCGCTGGCACCCGTAGCCGTCGTCCAACTCAAGTTGATGCTGGTGGTAGATGCAGCCGTGGCGGTGAACGCACCTGCCGACGTGCTCGGCACGGTCGAAAGCGTGTAGAAGGAACTGTAACTGGAGTAACCGTAGCCCACCGAATTATGGGCATATCCACCGTAGTAATATTGGATGCCCGGCGTTAAACTGGTCGCGGAAAGGGTGTAGGCAACGTTCAATGACTCGGTCGTGCCATACTGAATCTTGGTGACGCCGGTGCCGCCCACTTGCGGTGTGGTGGTTTGCGATGCCGGTGCCAAAACCACACCGTAACCATCAACGCTGGCCCCGCCATTCGCAGTAACGGTCGCTCCCAGTGTGGCGGTCGTGTCCGCGATACCGGTGGCGGTGGGGGAACCCACCACTGGCACCGTCGCACTAGCCGAGGTCATGCCGTTCGCCACCGGGCCAAAGCTGGTGGCCGTGCCCGCACCGTTGGTGGCGATGACTTGGAAGCCGTAAGTCGTGCCGCTGCTCAAACTAGTAACCGTGACCGCCGCCCAAGTGTTGGAGGTCTGGTAAACTGCCGATCCCGAGCGTGTGCCATTGGCTTGAACGTATTGCGAATCATTGGTGCATTGAATGGCATACACCGTGGTGCCCGGATTGCCATCGCCGCCGCCGATGGCCACTTTCAGGCTGTTGGCCGTGGGCGTGCCGACCGTCGGGGCGGTGGGCGTATTGGCCAGCGTCCAGAACGAATCATAAGTTGAGTAAGCCGTGCCCGCCGTATTGATGGCATAGCCTCCGTAGTAAATCTGCGTGTTGACCGGCAGACTAGTGCCGACCACACCCGCATTTGTATAGTAAGCGCTCCCGAGCGTCGGGGTTGTGCCCACTTGAATCTTGTTGTTGGCTGTCGTCGGAGTGGTGGTGGGTGCAACTGCCCACACGATGCCAAAATCAGCCACGCTGTAGCTGCCATTACCGCTAACCGTCGCGCCCAGAGTGGCGTTGGTGGTGCCAATCGCTGTTTGCGTTGGCGTGGTCTCCGTGGGAAACGGAACCGGATAAACGACGATCACCTGACCGTTACCACCGTTGCCACCCGCATATGCGGTGGCCGCCGATGTAGAATTGCCACCACCACCACCACCACCGGGGGCGTTACCAGATGAACCACTACTAGTGCTGCCAGCGGCACCGCCGTTACCGCCGGCGGGAGAACCGGTTCCACCACTGGTGGGGGAAGTCGTCACGCCGCCATTTTGAGTTGTTCCGGCACCGCCACCGCCGGCACCCGAGGCACTGCCACTTACAGAACCTCCTGTTGCTCCCGTATAAGTCGTGCCGCCAGTAGCCGTTCCGCCCGCGCCGCCCGCGCCGCCTCGTGTTCCACCGCCGCCACCATTGGCCATCAGGGTGGTGATGCTCCCACCCGAAAAGATGGAGCTACCACCGCTCTGCCCGGTGTTGGCAGTTGCCGCCGCATATTGTGAGTAGCCGTTGCCGTTATTGCCGTTGGCGCCGCCGTTGCCACCCAGACCAACGATCACCGTATAGGCCGTTGAACTGCCCACCGACAGACTGGTAGTGGAGGCACAACCGCCGCCACCGCCGCCGCCGCAGGTAGTGTTGGCGGTTGCTGGTGTCCCAGAGGCCTGACCGCCGGCGCCTTGAACCGCCACCGAAGAAAGAGTGCCAACGCCCGGCGTGAAGAATCCACCACCGCTGGTGAAAGTAATGGTCGGGCTGCCACTGCCGGATATAAAAGTTCCGTTATTATTGAAGCTACCGGCAACGTTCAAGGCATGGCCGGCCATATCCAGCTTGCCGCCGCTATTGATGGTAATGGTCGAAAGCGAAATCGTTCCGCTGGAGGCAGAAGCCACCGTCCAATCTGTCGTCGCCGTCGCGGTCTTACCACTTGGAATGATGAAATTGCCATCGGTGAAGTCCGTTGCCGCAGTGCCACCGCCAGCTTGCACGGTATTCCAATTGGCAGCCGTGGCCGGATTTCCGCTTTGGTAATAATACGTGTTCACCGTATAAGTGATTACAATCCTGCCATCGCCACCAGCCCAGCCGGCTGTAGAACCGGAAGGGGTAACAAACCCGCCGCCGCCGCCGCCGCCCGGAGTGGACCCGACAGTTCCCGTGCCGGTAGTAGTTTTTCCTCCTGTTCCTCCCGTCCCGCCGCCGCCGCCTGCGACCCCCAGAGTGCCGACTGTAGCACCGAAACCGCCAGACGAATAGGATGACCCGCTGCCGCCGCCACCGCCGCCACCGGGGCTGGCGCCAATAGCACCGGCGCCGCCGTTGCCGCCAGCAAATGAATCGGCCGGCGAGGCCGCCGCTAAACCGCCAGTGCCAGTGGTTGACGTAGTGCTGGAGGTCCTTCCACCACCACCCGCGCCACTATTGGCAGTCGTCGCGTTTGGAAATATTGTTCCACTACTGGGCGTTCCGCCAGATCCGCCTGAGGATGACCCAGCCGCACCGCCCGAAGGAACTGTAATCCCGGTGATATTTTGACCCGGAGTAACGGTCAGATAGGTTCTGGTGTAAGCACCGCCGCCACCGCCGGCAGCGCCGCCAGCCGCTGAATAACTGACACCGCCGCCGCCGCCGCCAGCACCCCACATTTCAACTTGGATGCTGGTCACGCCAGTCGGAACGGTCCAACTCGTGGTGCCGGCTGAGATCGTGGATTGCGTCGCCCACGCCGCCGGAGCGAGCGCGAGGGCGAACAGCCATAGTGTGGCGAGAGCGGTTGCGAGGGAGAGGCGTTTGTGCTTCATAGTATTTAGTATTGTTTGGAATGGGTTGGAGCGGAAAGTTGGGCAGGACGATTCAAGGTTTGACGTCGGCTTCAAATAATCAGATTACACTTTGGCTCGCAATCAAGGTTTGTAATGTGACAAATATCATCGGCTGATTCGGGGCTTTTGCATATACCCGAAAGCGAGTATGCCACAGACCTTGGAGATTGGCCGGCAGTCCGCCGGGCCGGGAACTGCTGATCGGCAAATAGTTCACCGCATTCCCCGAAATGCTGGTTCAACTCAATTTAAAAGGCAGCTCACGCTTTCCACGACTTTCTTGCTTTATAACCGCGGTTCAAGGGTTTCGCCCTTAGCGGCGATAGTCGAAATGCGCCGGCGAGGCGTCGCTTTTGGGTTGGCGTCACCCCCCGTAAATTTTGCCGTTGCACCCTAAACTGTGGCAGTAAAACGCCTTGAGAAATCTTGAATTCAGGTCTGGCTTTAATTACGGATTTGAACCAGATCGCGATGCTGTTTACCCAAAGTTACTTTTGCCGCATATGCTTGGCCAAGGCTTCCATTTTGTTTTTGACCTGCATTTTCTGGCAGATGTGTTTGACGTTGGTGCGGACGGTTTCGGTGGCGATGTTCAGTTTTTCACCGATCTCCTTGTAAATGTAACCCGCCGCCAGCATGTCCAAAACTTCACGCTCCCGCGGCGAAAGCCGGTCATCTTCTCTCGCCGTTGGTCCCAAAAGGAGAAAGTGCTGAACCACCTTGCGCGCGATGTGCGGTGACATCGGGGAGCCGCCCACGGTAACATCCTGAATTGCTTCCAGCAATTTTTCCGGCGGCCCGGATTTCACCAGGTAGCCGCTGGCGCCGCTGCGCAGGGCGCGAAAGATTTTCTCGCTGTCCTCATAGACCGTCACGATGACAATTTGGACGGAGGGCATCATTTCTTTGAGCCTCGCCACGCATTCAATGCCGGACATCTTTGGCAGCCGGATGTCCATCAGCACGACATCCGGTTTAACGCCGGGCAGAGCTTCCAAAGCTTCTTCGGCCGACTCGTATGCCCCCACGCATTTGACATCAGGAGCGGTTTTTAATATCCGGACCAGCTGGTCACGCAGCCCATGGTCGTCTTCAACAATCGCAACTCGTTTCATCGCAAAAAATAATGTCAGGTTCCAGTTGGACTTTCCGGCCGCCGACTGTCGGGATGGGAACTGCCACCACTCCGCGTTCCGTCTGCCATTCGAATATTTTCATGACTGATGGACATTTGCAAATGCACTTGAGTGCCGGCTCCGGGGCGGCTTTTCACTTCGGCACTCCCGCCAACATCCTCCAGCCGACGGCTCAAGTTGCCCATGCCGCTACCCCGTTTTACGGATGCTGGATCGAACCCAATGCCGTCGTCTTCGATGGAAATGTTGAGTTGGGAGTTTTCCAGCCTGATGCTCAGCCGGGCTTCGGTGGCACGGGCGTGT
The DNA here is from genome assembly GCA_903889895.1 of uncultured Verrucomicrobia subdivision 3 bacterium. Lineage (GTDB taxonomy): Bacteria > Verrucomicrobiota > Verrucomicrobiia > Limisphaerales > UBA11358 > UBA11358. Next base: position 8,379 of record CAISYZ010000151.1, read on the forward strand.
TTGATGATGTTGTTGGCGGCTTCTTTGACGGCCATGGCCAGGTTGTGACGCTGGTGGCTGGAGAAGGGCAGATCGGATGGGAGCGCGGGCACATCCAGCCGGCAACTCAGCCCAGCCGACGAGACTAGCTGATTGAACATCTGGCAAAGATAGTTTCCCACGGCCTCTAAATTGTCATTTTCGGGGTTCACCACCCAGACGGTGTCATACAAGGAGGCCACCAGCTTTCGCGACAGTTCGGTGATGCGTTGAAAACTTTCCTGTGAAACCTGGGCATCCGCAACCGAGCGCTCCGCCAAGACACTGACCAGCGTAATCTGGGTGACTTGAGCACCGAGGTCGTCATGAATGTCCTGGGCAATGCGAATCCGCTCTCGCTCCAAAATTTGCTGCTGCGCCAACTGGCGATTCTCCGCCTCGAGGCGACGCCAGGCTCGATACCGGTGGCCCAGGAACAACCCCACCAAGACTGAGAAAAAAACGGACCACCAAAACCAATGAGTCTTCCAGAATGGAAATGGTATCTCTACTTCCAAAAACGATAATTCACCGGTTGGCACTCCCATCATTGTCAGTCGTTCAATAACCAGCCGATAACGACCAGAGGGGAGATCATTGTAGTCAATCGTGGAAGGTGCTCCCAAGCCGATACTGAACATCTGGTTCCATTCAACGACCAACTTCTGTCCTGGCGCAATCACCGGTGATTTTGGCTTGAGAGTATTCCATTGGGCGTGGCCATAGGGATCGTCGTCGACAATAACCAATGCATTTCTGCGAGGCTTGGTTCCGATTTCCCTAATCTGAGCCATCTTGGTTTGAAGGCCGTCCCTCATCCATTCGTTGTTGATTTTGCCGGCTGAATCCGCGTTGAGATCTAACAGGGTTAGTTCCGGCCCGTTGGTTGCCGCCGCAGTGCGCACGACCAAATCGCTGACCGCAATGGCACCCAAGGCCAGAGGCGAACCGGCCGAGACTATAGTAATCCAGAGTAGGTGCGCTTGCGGAGGAGCCACGAATGTCTCCTCGCGGTGCTCCAGTGGGGACGTCTGAAAATTGCCCGTCCAGCCCTTGGTTTGGCCGCTCACGGGAAATTCGATTTTGCTTAGCTCGTTTCCTTCCTCATCCAAAAAGCTGAAAATGACCCGCATTTGAGCCTCGACCTCCCGCCAATCAGAATCATAACCCACAAGCTTGAACCGGAAACGCAGGGGCGGGGTTTTTGCGTCAACGCCCCGAATCGAACCGCAGGTGAAAGCAATGGTGGAAGGACCGGAGGGAAGCTCGCTGATGCCATCAAGGGAGATTTTCACCGGACGACCATCGACGAGCAATTTTGTTATGCCAAATTCTTGACCAACCGCTTGTCCATAACTCAGGCCTGGATTTTCAACGCCGAGCAGCGCAAGGCAGAAAGCCGCGGAAATCATAAAGGCGAACTTTCTGGCAATTTTGCTTCTGAGTTTGAAATTCACGATGACATTAAAGTGCGAAGGTCACAGGATTGTCCACTGGTAATATGACCGCCGGCCGCATGGATGCGACGGATGTTAATCTTTTTTCCCATCGTATCGGCGCGAACTCGACTTCCGGCGAAACGATCCGATGGCTTTCATTTAATTATCCACCAATCAACCGAGAACCCGCAATGGCAAAAGCATTAAATCGCCACAACAGTTGCGCATACCGAAACCGAAAGGGCGTCCACAGCTAGCCAGACAGATGGATTCTGGCAGCCATTATCTCCAAATGCGTTTGCGAGACACACCTCAATTTTCAACTAAAGGCGGGCCTTAAATTTCCCGCTTCCACAGCGTTGGCGCGGGAGGGTTTCAGCATGTTTACGGGCTGGCCAATGTTTGCGGATTGATCAAGGCGGAGGATGGTGGGAATGATTCCGGAGATGCGCCCAACGCGCGGTTCGGCGTGTTACCCATTTCCAGTTCGAGCGTGCCCCCGTTGACGATGTCTGCATGACGGAACCAAACTTTGTCCATCGTTTGACCGTTAAGCTTGATGCTCTGAATGTATTTGTTGTCCGCCGAATTGTTGTGGGCGATGAGCTTGATGGTTTTGCCGTTCTCCAGCCGGATGGTCACGCGGTCGAAAACCGGGCTGCCGAGATCGTAAGCCGGCACACCCGCTGTCACGGGATAAAAACCCATCATCGTGAACACCACCCACGCCGTCATGCCGCCGCCGTCCTCGTCGCCGGGAATTCCGAAATAATTGTCCGTGTAAAACGCCTCTAGCAAAGTCCGCAATCGCTTCTGTGTTTTCCACGGTGCACCGAGGCGATTGTATATGTAGGGAATGCTGAAGCTCGGTTCGTTCGCCATCACGAACTGCCCAACCTGCCCGGTAGAGTCCGGAAACTTCGCGTAAAATTCAAACTTGCTCATGCCGTTCCCCTCGCGGAAAAGATGGTCGAGTTTTTTCTCCGCCGCCGCGCGACCGCCCATCAGCTTGAACAAGCCGTCGTAATCGTGCATCACATCCCAGGTGTAGGTGTAGCCGTTGTTCTCGTCGTAAATTTCGCGCCCGCCCTGGCCACCGCCGAACTTCGGGTCAAACGGCTCGATCCAATTTCCCTTGGCGTCCTTGCCCCACATGAAACCCTCCTGCGCGTCCCAGACATGGTCGTAGTTGTGGGCGCGCTTCATGAACAGATTGTAGTCCGCATCATGCTTCGTGGCGCGCGCGAGTTGCGCGATGCACCAGTCGTCGAAGCTGTTGCCAAGCGTCACCGCCACGGGCTGGCGTTTTTCGCGTTCGTGGACTTGCGGTTCGGTCTCCGTTTCGCCGGGCGGCAGCGCGGGCATGTAGCCGTGCGTGTTATAAAAATCGTCGAGCGAACATTTCGCACCTTTGCGCCACGGTAGCAGTGTCGCGTCCAGAGAATTTTTCCGCAAACCTTCAAAGGCTTTGTTCACATCGAAATCCCGCACGCCCTTGAACCACGCATCGGCGAACCACGTGGCGGCGTGATTCGCGTTCATGCACGGATGATGCCCCCACAACACCGCGAACGACGGCATCAAACCATTCTGCTCATACATGCGAACATAGGATTGAAGCTGGTCGGCTTCCATTTTCGGATTCAGCAGTATTTGCAACGGTTGGAGCGCGTGGAACATGTCCCAGATCCAGTTGTCCACATAGAACGGCCGCGCGTCCTGATGAACCTGATGATCAAAGGCGCTGTAATACTGGCCGTCCTCGGTGATGTTGACCATGCGTTCGTAGCAGCGGTAAAGCGAAGTGTAAAACACGCGGCGTTGCGCGTCTGTGCCGCCCTCGACCTTGATCTTGCCGAGCGCGTCGTTCCAACGATTCTTCGCGGCGGTCTTGATTTTTTCAAAGTCCCACGCGAGAATTTCCTCCGCCAAATTTTTCTTCGCCTGCGCCACGCTGATGAACGAGATGCCGTAACGGAATTCCAGCGCCTTCGCGTCCGCTTTCGCCACGAGTTTTTTCTTTTCGCCGCCGGAAACCGTCGCCTTCACCGGCGCGCTAAACTCGCCGTAGAAAAAAGCCTTCATGTCGTTGAAATCTTCTTCGCCCGAAACTGCGTTCACGCCTTCCGCCTGCAAATTGCCGGGATAAAGGTTGCCAAAATGCAGTGTGGCCTTGCCGTCGGGGAAGGTGAACCGGAAATATCCGGCGCGTGCGGCGGGCGTGAACTCGGTGCGGATCAGCGATTCATCAAAACGCGTGGAATAATAGTATGGCGTGGTGACTTCCTGATCCCACGCGGCGGGCGCGGCGCTCGCGCCGGGCATCACGGAAAAAAGTTCGCCGAGCCGGTGCGAGATGATGGTCAGCGGAAAGGATTTGATCTGGTCGTCCAACTGGTCTTTGCGCACTGGATAAACGCGCACCATGCTGTTGGGCAGATGCACCGTGGGCCGCGTCGGCTCCAGCAGGACGCCCACGCCGCCAATGGTGGGGTCAACATATTCGACTTGGGCGCGCAACGGTGAGACGGCGGCGGCCAACGCCACGGCCATCAGCGGGAGGAGGTTCGTTTTCATTTGGAGGCGGTTTTGGTGCTGGTAGGCGATGAATGATTGACGTTGAGGTAAAGTTCTTTGTCCAGGGGAATTTCACGGCGCAACATTTTTCCCGCCATGCCGGTGAGCCAGAGATAATGGTCGCTGGGCAGTCCTTCGTAGGTCAGGAATTTGGCGGGCGGCTGATCCGTCGGCGGTTCGTTGGTGCATTTGAAAATCGCCGTGCCCTCGTTGATCTCGTCGAACATGGCCACGTAAATCATTTTCGCTCCAGACTGAATGGCCGTCGTCATCAGCCCCCAATAGAAACTGCCCTTTAATCGAGGAATGGCATCAAAAGGATCGCGGTGCTTGGACAAATTATACCAACTGAACCCGGGGTAAACACACGGAGCGTAATCTAGTTTACGAGCCGCGCACCACGCCTGATCTGCGGCGACCTGTGCCCCGTAGCGGTTCATCTCCCCATACAAGGAGGCGGAAAAACGCCCCACCATCCAGGGCATGATCACATCGGCTTTAGCCATGATTGTGTGCAGGTAAGCGTCGGGGGTGGTGTCGGCGCGTAAATCGCGAAAATAGTTTGGCACTCCGAGCATCACGCTACAGCCACCATATTCGCGGTCGTATTTCAGAAAGTTAATCAGCTTTTCAATGCCGATTTTGCGAATGTCATAAGGACGATCCGGAAACCCCAGCCCCCAGATGACGACCAGTGGTTTGCCCCGATGATAGAGATACGTCTGGTTCGTGCCTTGCGACGTGAGCTTGAGCCCGTCCACCAGTTCCTTCCAATCTTGGATGATGGAGTCGCAATTTTCGCCGGGATTCAGGCCGGACAAGTCATACATCACCGCGATGGCGCGCCCTTCTTTTTGCGAAGCTTTCAAAGCATGGCTAAGAACCACGCGTCCTTCGGCGCGGCTCGCTTCCGTCCGGGTCACGCCAAAAAAACGCTGCATGAAAGCGCCGTCAATGCCGTATTCGCGCATCCAGCGGAAATGTGTCTCCAGCGTGCTCGCGTCCCAGGGGCTGAACACCCGGACGGGACTGCCGTCCTTTAATTTGAATCCGGTCGGATAGGTTTTCGGGTATTCCGCGACGTCCGGCCAGAGGTCAATCACACAATGATCCGGGGAGAATTCATTCTTGCCGCCAAAATGTTGCCAGCCGCCACCCGACCCGTCTCCCTCCGCACGAAACCAGCCTTGATAACCGCACATGACCCGGCCTTCATACGACATGAAGCGCGAGGAAGGAGAATGCTTGGTGGCCGCATTCGCCACGACCACGCCAGACATCGCCAACGTGAGCAACCAAAAAGTCAATTTGCTAGACATGATAAATCTTTGAATGAAGATTCTAATGGCAACACAGTCCGATAGCTATTACCCGAAAGCGGGCATACCCGTGCCGTTCAAAGCCGCTCCCCCAAATTGCCTGCCGCCCAGACATCCAATAGTTTGACCATGTCAGCAAACGCGGCTGACCGACCCGAGCGGACGAAATGTCCACTCGCGCAGTTGCCCGCCAGCACGATGCCGGCGTCGTCCAAGCCAATCAGCGCTGCCGCGAGACAGCCGGCCCCGAAATTATCGCCCGCACCCGTGGAGATGAGCGGTTGGGCGCAATGTGGACCGGGCACATAAACCGTGCCGCTTGCGCTGGCGCAGGCCGCGCCGTTGTTCGGATGCACGATGACGCGATCCACCGCGATTTGTGATTTCAAAAAGGTCGCCAGTTCCGCGACGGACTCGGCGTCCTTGCGACCGTGAAATTTTCCGCCGAACACTTCGCCGAGTTGCCACGCTTCCTTGAGGTTCAAACTCAACAGCGTGCGGCATTGCCGCGTGATGGCCGGCAGACGGGCGAGCATATCAGCGCGGTCGGCCTGCGGGCGCGTTTCAAACTCGGCGAGATCCATGAAATAAATCACCTGCTTGGCGGGCACGCCCAACTGCGCCAATCGCGCGGACATCTCGCTCCAAATTTCACCGGAGTGCGGCAGCTTGCCCCAATTGACGGCGGCCACATAACTGGCGGTTTTCAACTCCTCGTCCAGTGCGTTTTGGCCGACACATTCCAACAGCTGCGCCCAAGTCACTTCCGCGCAGGCGGACATATCGTTGAGCATCACTTTGCCGTCGGTGAATTCGAGGCAGGTGGTTATCGCAGCGCGCGCGATGGTGTGCAGCCGCTTGGTTTTCGCGGCCAGCGCAGCTTCAAAAATCGGCACCACAGTTTTTTCACCCAGCGCGCCGATGTAGGTGACGTCAATCTGACCGGAAAAAATATCGTGCAGCGCCGCCGCCAGCAGCGGCCCGTTGCCGCCGAATTTGTCGCCCAAATGCCGCACCGGATAGGAAGCCGCCACGCCGGCGGCAGCGGCAACTTTTGCCCCGAACCCGGCCATCGAAGGCGGCTGCTCCAAGCGCACAAAGGTGTCAATGAAACCATCGAAACCGCACACGCCGGTCGGTCGGCGGGAAAGCTTGGCGGCGGTCTTGGCTTTGAATTCGGCGATGACGGATGAGAGTGATTGAACGTCGCGATAAATCATGGTGAAAATATTTTGCGGGGGATTAGTTCAGGGAATTCTCCGACCTTGCGCGGCTTCCCAGAGCGTAAACCAGTCTTGGCGTTCCATCACAATTTCATCGGCTTTGGCCGCCGACTGGATGCGTTCGAGTTTATTTGTGCCGATCACCGGCAAGGGCCGGCTGGGATGCGCCATGATCCAAGCGTAGGCAAGTTGTTCCAGCGTAGCGCCGCTGTAGCGGCCGGCCAATTTTTTGGCCGCTGCCGCCAGCCGTTGTGCTGCGGGATTTTCCGGGGCGAACAGCCGTCCGCCGGCGAGCGGACTCCACGCCATCGGGCGCACGCCGGATTTTTCGCACTGGTGAAAGGTGCCGTCGTGCATCGGCTCGTGATGCAACAGATGGAATTCAAGCTGGTTCGTCGCGAGCGGTTGTTCCATCAGGCTGTTCAACAAGTCGAACTGCGACACGGTGTAGTTGGATACGCCGGCGGATTTAATTTTGCCGGAACGCAACAACTCGTGAAGTCCCGCCGCCGTGTCGTCGGCGCGCGTGAGCCAGTCGGGCCGGTGCACGAGAAAAAGTTCGATGCGATCGGTGCGCAGCAGGCGTAGGGATTTTTCCAGGCTCTGGACGAGGTTCGCGCCGGTGGCGTTGTAATGCGCGATTTGCCATTCATGCCGTTGCGCGTGCGGAAAACAAATCCCGGCCTTGGTGACGATTTCAAATTTGTCGCGCAAGCCGGGCGTGAGCACGAGCGCCTCGCCCAGCAATGCTTCGACCCCGTAGGTGCCGTAAACTTCCGCTGTGTCAAGGGTCGTGATGCCAAGCTCGAGGCAGGCGTGCAGCCGTCGGTTGATTTCCTGTGCGGTCGGTTTCGTGTCGAGCAGCCGCCAAGTGCCGTAGATCAGCCGCGAGAATTCAGGGCCGCGCGTTGAGATTTTAACTCGGTTCATATTGCTATTGATACAATCCACGACCGACTCTTGAAGCTCATGCGCTTGCTGAATTTGAACGTCCGATCCGATGCCCCATCGCTCGGTAAATCGCGACGCAGGCATAAGCGATGAATGGAACGATGAAGGAGAGTTGAATGTTGCTGTGGTCGGCAATCCAACCTTGCACCGGTGGCTGAATCGCGCCGCCGAGCACCGCCATCACCCACAGCACGAAACCAGCCTTGATAGCCACACATGATGCGACCTTCATAACTCGGAAAGCGCGAGGACGGCGAATGCTTCGTGTCGCCAAAAGCATGAAAAAAAGTCAGCACTCCCAGGGTGATCAGCAATGGAATGGCGATTTTTTTCACAATTGGTTTTGAGCCAAGGAATCGACTCGGTTATGCGACAGGTGGGTTAAAGTTGCAACGGCATTCCATACCCCGCCTGTGTTAACGGCAAATCCACCCCCCTGATTCTCAGATAATTTGCGCAAAGCAAAAGCATAAGCGCCAAGGGCGACGGCTTCGCTGGTGCCGAGGCGCGAGATGCCCACGGCGAGGCGGGGGAGCGGGTCGTAGCTAATTTTGCGGGAGCTGCCCGGAACCGTAATCTCCCGCGTTTCTCCCTTCAGAAATATTTGCAATTGTTCCGCATTTTCCAAGTTGAAAACCGTGGATGCCAGCCGCCGGAGTTTGTGGCCATTCGGCTGTTGATAATAGCCATTCACCTCCGCCACGAGAGCCGGCAAAAATAATGGGTGCCCGCCAGAAATCCCGCCGCCGATCACAGCCAGACCATCAAGCATCGTGAGCGCCTGTCCCAACGCATCGCCAACGACCTCACCCAAGCGCCGATACGCTTCGATGGCCGCGTCTTGGTTGGCCGACTTTTCATCTCGCGCAATTTGCGCGATCACCTTCGGATCGGGCGCACTTTGGATCGGGATGCCCGCCTGCTGGGCATAAACTCGGCGAACCGCCCGGAGGCAGGCTCCTTCCTCGGCGTTACTTTTGGAATCGAATTTATTGCGCAGCAACCAGACTTCGCCCGCCATCGAGTTGTCACCCACAAACAGTTCTCCGTCGCGCACGATACCACCGCCGAAGCCGGTGCCGAGCGTAATGCCGATTAAATTGTTGAATCGCCTGGGACTGCCCGCTTTGGCCAGCAAATCATTGATGTGCGGCAGCAACCCCGCAATTGCCTCACCGTAGGTGAATAAATCACCGTCGTTGTTGATGAAAACCGGGACGCCGAATTTCTCCTCCAGCATCGGGCCGAGCGCGATGCCGCCGCGAAAGGCGGGAAGGTTATTCAAATCACCGATGATGCCATTCGGATAATCCGCCGGCCCGGGGAAGGCAAAACTGATGGCCGCCGGCGGGGCCGGACACCTGGCTTTAACCTGCTTGAATCCCTCGACGATGTTCTTGAGACACGCGTCCAAATCGTGGCCGTTGGAAGGCAGGACAATGGTATCGGTGACGGCGACTCCCCCGCGCATCGCGGAAAACCGGAAACTGGTTCCTCCTGCATCCAGGGTCAAAACCATGCGATGGTCAGAATATATTTTCACTGGAATATTTTATGCCTTCTGCTTTGGCCGTCCGATGCGATGTCCCATCGCTCCGTAAAACGCGACGTAGGCATAAGCGATGAGTGGAACGATGAAGGAGAGTTGGATGTTGGTGTGGTCGGCGATCCACCCCTGCAGCGGCGGCAAAATGGCGCCCCCGAGAATCGCCATCACCAGCAGCGACGACACCTGGCTTTTGTAAATGCCCGTGCCTTCCAGCGCCAGCGAGAACGTGTTCGACCAGCCGACGGAGGTGAACAGCCCGATGGCCACCACGCACCACATCGCCACCGGCCCGCCCACCGCAATCGCCACCGCCAGCAACGCCACCACGGTGAGCGAGAAGATCATCAGCGTCCGCGCCGCCAGCCCCTTGCCGAATTGGAACAGCACCCAGCACAGCGCGACGAACGGAAGATATTTTCCAAACACCGGCGCGTTGGCCACGAACCCGTCGCGCCACTGGCCGAAAACATCGCCGCCGCTATGCAGCGCGTCGAGCGGCGCGCTCTTGGCGATCCACAGGAGAAAATACGCCAGTAACGGAATCACGACCAACAGCACCTGCTTGGTGCTTTTTTTAATTTCACTCAATTCCACCGCCGCCATGAAGCGGCCGATCATCAGGCCGCCCCAGTAGATGGAAACATATTTGCTCGCCTCGTCGGCGGACAGGCTGGCGACATTTTTTTGCCCGAGAAAATTGATGATGGCGCTGCCGACGGAAACTTCACCGCCGACATACATGAAGATTCCGATGACACCCAGCACGACGTGCGGATACTTCAACGCGCCCGCGCCCGCTTCGACGCGGCCCTCCCCGATATGCGGCAAATGGATGAAAAAGAAAATCGCCGCCAACACGAGGAAGATGATGCAGAACGCCATGTAGGGAACTTTTACCGATTCCGCGCCGTGCGCGCCGGCGTGCGCGAAGTATTGGAAAATCAGGTAGCCGCCGATCAGCGGCCCGATGGTTGTGCCGATGGAATTGAAACCTTGCGCGAGGTTCAGGCGGGACGACGCGGTTTTTTCCGGCCCAAGAATCGTCACGTAAGGATTCGCGGCAATCTGTAACATGGCAAAGCCGAGGCCCACGATGAACAGTGCGCACAGGAACATCGGATACGAAACCGCGTTGGCCGCCGGCCAGAACAACCCTGCGCCCGTTGCGGAAATCAGTAGTCCGATGACCACGCCGTTTTTGTATCCGATCTTGGCGATTGGATCACCGGTCGTCGCGGAAATTATGAAGTAGATGAGCGAACCGGTGAAATACGCGCCGAAGAAGGCGAATTGCACCAGCATGGCGTGAAAATAATCCAGGGTGAACGCTTCTTTGAAACGCGGAATCAGGATGTCGTTGAACACGGTCATGAAGCCCCACATGAAAAAGAGGGAAGTCATGATGGCAAACGAGGCGCGGTGGCTTTTGCCGTTGCCGCCGCCGCTGGCGGCGGGTGTGATTGCAGAAGGAATTGAGGCCATAATATTGTTTTTCAGGCGGGCATCTCGTTGTTCTTTGGTTTCAACTGTGTCGGTTTGATTGATTTTGGACCAATCGGCAAAAGCCGCAAGGCAGGCAAGCCTGACGAATGCCAGCATTTTTCCATTTGGTGTAGGTAAGTTATCTGAAACCCACATGGGTTAACTATACCCGTTTTCGGGAATAGACTGAATTTTGCAATAATAATAACTTTCTCTGGTTTGAGAATGGGAACATTGAACCAAACACAAGCTATAGCAAAATGTCCTCATTGTAAGAAATTGGTGAGCTTGAGTGCCAAGACGGCAAATTCATCAGATGCTTTGCCAGTCCGCAAAGAGACGGTTGGATGCGTGAAGAAAGAAGTGATGTATTATTGCCCGCATTGTGATTGTATTTTGGGATTCAGCTTCTTTGTTGGCGGCCTTTTGACGGGTCGCCCGTAATTGTCGAGTTGAGTTTATTTTGAACATGGATTGTTTTTTTAACGACATTTGTTTGCGACCGCCCTTTAAAGCCGAAGACATATCATGAAAATTGACAATTTTACCTCAATAGTCTGCCGCGCGATCAGAAAATGCGGGTTTCCGATGCTTTTCAACCGCTCCCTTCAGGCGCTGGGTCTGCTGGCCTTGGGCATGGCGACCGTGCGAGGACTGGCTCACGCGGAGAGCAGCCCCGCAGATTCGCGCACCGAGGCTCTGACCGCCGCCAAGCGCCCCAATGTGCTGCTGATCATTGCCGACGATTTGCGCGACCGGGTGGGTTGCTACGGCAACCCCTACATCAAGACTCCCAACATTGATTCTTTGGCAGCCAGAGGTTTGCGGTTTGACCATGCTTATGTTCAATACTCCGTATGCGATCCCAGCCGGTCGTCGTTCCTGACCGGGCTGCGTCCCGAGCAAACCCGGGTGTGGGACAACCAGACTTGTTTTCGGGACAATCTCCCTAATGTAATCACGCTGCCGCAGTGCTTTCGCCAAGACGGATATTACACCGCCGGCTACGGCAAGGTTTTCCACACGGTCACTGCCAATTTTGCCAAGTGGGGGGATGCCACCAACTCATGGAATGATTGCCGCGAAGTTCAGTTCGACGCAGCGAAAGCCGCATACTTCGATGCCATGAAGAAAAAGCCGGGGGATTTGCACGATGAGGACTTTTCGCGCGAGCCCCAAATTGTCGAGGGGCGCAATCTCACCAAGAATGTTCTCAAATGGTGCTATTGGGGGGCGACCGCCGGTCCGGATAGTTTGGAGCCTGATTATCAGACGGCCAGCGATGCGATTGCCGCCATGGGTAAGGCGGGCGGCCAGCCGTGGTTCATCGCCGCCGGGTTTCACCGGCCGCACGATCCTTTTATCTGCCCCAAGAAATATTTTGACCTGTATCCCTTGTCGTCTCTAAAACTATACCAAGATCCGGACGACATGAGCAAAACCTTGTCTCTAGCCATTCCTTCTGGCCTGGATTTCGATGAATTTCAAAAATTTTCCACCGAGGATAAACTCGAATTCATGCGCGCCTATTACGCTTGCACTACCTTCACGGATACGCAGGTGGGGCGCCTGCTGCAAGCGCTTGACGAGCGAAATCTATGGACGAACACCATCGTCATTTTCATGGGCGACAATGGCTACCATCTCGGCGAGCGGAAATGGTGGAACAAGGTGACCCTGTTTGATCGCTGCTGCCGGGTGCCATACATCCTGGCCGGGTTTGGCGTGCAGTCGGGCAGGGTCTGCGAAGCCCCGGTTGAGTTGGTGGACATGTATCCAACCCTGCTTGATCTCTGCCAAGTCAAGCCGCCGACCAACCAAACCCTCGCCGGACAAAGTTTTCGTTCACTCCTGGAGAACCCTGATGGATTGGGAAAAGGTCATGCTTTTACCATGGTGACGCGCGGCAAGAATGACTTGGTGGGCCGTAGTGTGCGCACCTCCCGTTGGCGTCTGACCGAATGGGATGAAGGCCGAAAGGGCATTGAGCTATATGATGAAGTCAACGACCCCCAGGAAAATTACAATCTTGCCGACAATCCAAAGTATTCCGATCTGGTTAAATCGTTGCGAGCGATGTTCGGCACATTGCCCAAAATCACCCAGAATCCAAACGAGCGTTCGCATATATTGCCTTGATTAATCTGTCGCGCCAGGGAAGTTGCTGATCAAAAGTAGTTCAATTGCTGCTGTAGTCTTCGTTTTTTAGCGGCGTGGCCTTGCCTCGATTTGGTGGACAGGAAGTGAGTGCATGAGGCATGGGTATTTTTAGTTGAGTTGCGTTTCAATGTCCACAGGTGATTTGAAGCCGGGGCGCTGCGGAACCGCTCGCGGTTGTAAAAGACTTCGATCCATTCAAAGATGGCGGAGGTTGCGTTGCCGCGGGAGTTGTTCCAGACGATTTTGGAACGAATTGGACGGCTGAGATTTGCAACTGCGATGTCAGGATGAGTAAAAGTGAAAGGAATCAGATGAAAACCACGGCAACAACGGAGGCGGTGTCTTCATCTCCGGGAGAAAATGGGCATTGGAACACAAAATGGCGTCGAACCACCTCCCGCGCCGGGAAAAAACAGGTGGCGGACTGAAAAACTGAGTTGCAAAACTATGAAGCAAAACGAACATGAGCAAAATTACAAAAAAGAGCCCACGCCGGTCGTGGGCGAGAAACCAAATGGGAAATCCCAGTTGAAACCACATATTCATCTCTTCATTTCGACTGTTCTTTTGGCCTGCACAGTTTCGCTTTGGGCGGAGCCAGAAACCGGCACTGCCGTCAAGACCGACAAAGAGCGGGCGATCGAACAACTGCCGGCCGGCACCGTGACGGTTCTCGATGAACCTTATGTGGCTGGGATGCGGTCGGGGAGCAATCCCGCTTCCGTGCAGACTTTGGATTTGTTTGTGCCGGTGGGCGAAGGCCCGTTTCCGGTGATTGTTTGGATTCATGGCGGCGGATGGCATGGCGGCAACAAAAGTGGCGGAGCCTCCTTCGCCCGCCAGTTTCTTCCTGCAGGTTTCGCCTTGGCTTCACTAGACTACCGCTACACCTATGATGCGCCTTTTCCCGCCCAGATTGAGGACTGCAATGCGGCCCTGGCCTGGCTGCGGACCAACGCCAAAAAGTATCACCTTGATCCGGACCGCATTGGGGTTGTCGGTCATTCCGCCGGGGCGCATCTGGCCGCGCTCATGGCCACCACGGGCGACGGCCGGCAGTTTTCGAAAGGCCTGAACACCCCGGTCACCGTGCAGGCGGCGGTGTGCTGGGCTGGACCGTTCGATCTGGACCGCGACCGCGGTCAATGGCCCACCAACATGTTTACTTGGAATCCCAAGGATCCGTTTTCAAAAACCTTTTTCCCCGGCGGCGCATACAATGGAGCATTTGCCCGCCAGGCTAGCCCAGCCACCTATCTGTATGCCGGTGTTCCGCCCATGCTCATCGTCCACGGGGCCAAGGACACAACCGTTCCGCTGGGACAGGCCGCCGCCTTTGCCGCCAGGCTGAAGGAACTGGGCGCCGACGTGACGTTTCGCATTGATCCCGATCATGGCCATTATGTGATTAACGCGGCGACCACCCAGGAAGCCGTTCAATTCTTTAAACGCACGCTTAAATCAGGGTCATTAAAATGATGAATCTCACCATGCAACTGACGGCCAAGGCGTTTGCCGCGCTGAATATTTTCAAAGGCAAAGCCGTCACCTCGAAGCGCTGGCGGATTTTCTTTTGAGACGAGACAAATAAGTGCTTGTCGAATCGGCTTGCCCCGAACGCGTATTCGTGAAAAATGAAATGAATACGCGTCCAGCTCCGGCTGGCTTTTTGTCGCCGGTGTCCGAGCCTGCCGGCTGATGACCCTGCTGGGGCTGCTCCCGGCTTTGGGCACGGGCTGCGGCACCTTCATGGCCCATCGGATGGTGCAGGCACCCAATACTTATCCGGACTGGCTGGCTCCTTCAGCGCATGTGCTACTCGCATTCAACCGACAAGCTCCTCACCAATGCCCCGGTGCGGTTTGCCGACGTGGGGCCACCCGCAGCCCGTCTGCATTACCGCGTGGTTGAACCGGCGGACTATCATCTGAAAGTCATCGCCACCAACTGGGTCGAACACGTTAAAATGAGATAGGCATATTTTTAGGTCGCCTTCGGAACTGCTCATTCGTCTTCAAGGCGGAAAAACATTTGAGACGTTGCCGGTGTGACGGGCAGCCAGTTGCTGAAACTGCCGTCGGCATTGAAGACATTCGTCGCCACCACACTCCAGTTGGTCAGCGGCAGTGTGAGATTCGTGGCACTCCGCACCCAATAATAATAGAGGCCGTTGGTCGGGCCGCCGGTGCCCGTGACCAGGAGGTTGGTCAGGCCCGCCAGACTGATGCCGCCGATGTTCGGCGCGGCGGGGACATTGACCTTCACATAACCGGATTTGAGGTTGGTGGACGCGCCGCCGAGGCCGCTGGCAATCAACGTCACCGGATAGTTGCCGGCGATTGTATAAGTATGCGCGAGGACAGCTCCGCTGGTCGTGTTGGTGGTCTGCCCGTCGCCAAAGTTCCATAGCAAATTGGTGATGCTCCCGGTAGATTGATCTGTGAACGTCACTGTCAGCGGTCGCGCCCCGTTCGTTGGCGTGCCGGTGAACAAAGCGGTGGCGTTAATCACATTCGTCGTTCCATTCATCAATTGCGACTGCACCGTCATCACTTTCACGAACGACAGAATGGTGGCGCTGGTATCCGGGAAGCTCAACGAGATGTCCGCGCCCCGGCAGCGATTGCTAAACGCCGGAATGGGCAGCAGAATGGTTGCGTTAATCCAAGTGTTCGAGTTATTCAACGTGATAGTGCCGGCGAGGGTAAAGCCGTTGGTGCGCGAATCGTAATAGACTTTGATCCCGCCCGTGCCGCTGTCGTAGTAGTTCACCAGGATCTGGACATTGGTGACGGCACTATTGGTCATCCACGCGGAGGTCACATCCACATCCAGAAACATCGCGTTCGTCCCCACTTTGTAAGGCATCCAGCCGTTTAGGTAAATGGGGAGTTGCGGGCCACCATTGATGGCATTGGTTAAAATATGACTCTGGTTCGCGACATTGGTCAGCACATTCGCATCAGCGGGAAATTGCGGGTCGGTGTTCAGACCGACGGCGGCGGCCACCGGGCTAAGGGTTGCCATGGTGGCAATCCGGGTGCCGGAGGTGATATACCCCGCCGACAGGCTGCCGACCGTGCTGTTGGAGTAGGCGTCAAACTGGCCGCCCTCGAAAAAACCACACCCGGCCAGTTCAATCCGGCTGTAGGCCACGTTGGTCGCATAGAATGGTGTGTAGGTGGTGAATGTCATGTTGTCCAGCCGGCAGACCGAGGGCAAGTTGCCGTTCAGATAAATGCCCCGCGAAGGCACGGTCGCCTCGTCTAATTTAAAGTCGCACTGCTGCACCGTGCAGTTCGCGTTTGATAGCGTCAGCAGCCAGTCCGGAAACCCGGTGAGCATCCCGCCAAAGACCTGCACCGGGCCGCTGCTGCCGTTGCCGGAAACATCCAAGGCAATCACGTTGTTGGTATAGCCGTTCATCGCCAATGAATTCGGGGGGGGCGTGGACCCAATGAGTCCGCCGGCCAACTGGTCGGCATAGCTTTCATCTTGAAAGCCCCCGTTGGCGTTCACCCGCATGGATATTTCCAAAATCTGCACGCCCGCAGGCAGGGGGTTGATCGCCTTGAGCCAGCGATAATTGCTCTCGCCGTTCCACATCAGTGCCAGCACGCTGGAAGACTCCACCCGCGCCACTTGATGCACCAGCCGGTTCCAAGTTAATGCAATGGTCTGGTTCGTGCAGTTGACCAGATTCCAGCCCGTCCCGTAGGCCAGATAATAAGCTAACGGGAAATAATAATTCGTCGCCGTCGGCAGGCCAGCCTGGCCCCAGTTATCCTTCATCGTCAGATTCTGAATCCGGCCGTTGCTTGAATTCAGGACGGTAATCGGGGTGTTGACCGGGTCCAAAAAACAATACTCCACCAGATGATTGTCCGCGTTCGACAGTTGCAAAAACTGATACGCATTCAGGTTGACGCAATACTGGACATAAATGTTTGTCCCCGTGCCGCCGACGGCTGGAGCATACGGGACGATGTTGGTGGCAAATTGCTGCGGATAATGAAAGACAAACCCTTTCAGCCCGCTGCCTTTGGTCAGGTTGATGCACGGCGGCAGGTTGCTGCCCGCGCCATAGTATATTTGCAGTAGGGTGCCATCGCCCGGATTGGAATTATAAGTGTAGTAATTGGGCATGCTGTCCATCACCCCGCGCAGTTCCACGCCCGCCGGCACAAAAAGCTGGTGATAAAGCGCATAGCCGTTCAGAGCGACCGGCAGGAACACGATGCCGCCTCCGGCCGCCCCGACGTCGTTCAGCGCCGTCTGGACATTGGTGCTGTCATCGGTCAAGCCGTCCCCGTTGACGGGATAATCCACACCCATCACCTTCATGATCAATTGGGCGGGCTGCCGCCAGTGGTTGTAGTTGGTGAGGTTGAAGGTCGGCGGCACCGAGCACGTCACGGCACGGTTGTCAATCACCACGGCGGCGGCCATTGCCGCGTTGGTCGCCACCCCCGGACTGTAGGCAAAACTGTTGCCCAGGAATATCCCCGACACCGCCTTGCTCCCGAGCGTCACCGCTGTGGACGGACAACTAAACTGGCAGTTGACGACACTTAGTTCCACCGGCGAGGAGGCAAAGTTGAATGGCCGGGTGAACTTGCAACCTTGAAAGGAAAAATTGGAGGGTAAATTCCCAGCGTAACCATAATCAAAAGCGTAAGCGCTGCCACCGCCGGTAAAGTTGCATTGATCAAAAAATACATTCGGGGGTGACACGCCAGTGATATGGTTTGCAATGTAGAAATTGTCGGAGGTCGCATCAAAACTGCAATTCATGAAGTAAGTATCCGAACCAATCGAACTCGCATAGATGTCTGTCTGGCAGTTGGTAAAGTTTAGACCATAGAAATCGCCATCCAGCGTGCCCCCGGCGATGGCAGTATAGTCACAATACAAACCCTGCCAGTAACCCCGGATGTTCCAACCCGCCCCGAAGAATTGATCGGAGGCCGAAACATAAATGGCGGTGCCATTGGTGTATATATAGGTTGCCTGCGGCCCGCCGGACGCTGGCGCGTTGCTCAAGCCGGAAAACGCCCAGTAATCCGGCGAGAAATTGATGTTCTCATACCTGGGAACTTCATGGGCACCCAACTGATTCAAACCTTCATGCAGCGGTGAGCCATAGATGTTCCGCACGCAGGCTAGGCTCGATGCGCCATTGGTCAGAATGATGCCATCATAGGCGTTGACCAGATTGAGGTTTTGCATGAAGTTCGCCGCCGTGCTGCCACTCGCACCGTTGTTGTTGGTGTTGCCGATGGCTGGCGGATAGGGGACGATGTTGGCTGCGCTCTGATTGGGATACCAGATCGAAAAGTCTTTCAGGCCGGATTCGGCCTGGCCGATGGTGATAAACGGCGTGCCGCCGCTCTGGCCGGCCCCGCCGGTCGGCATCAGGATCGTGCCGCCCACCGGCCCGGGCGCGTTGTTCGTCAACGGCTGCCACGCCCCCCGCAAAATCACGTTATTAGGAATCGTCAGGTTCCCCGTGAACAGATACTTCCCAGCCGGCACAAACACCGTGCCACCGCCCGCACCGGCCACGCTGTTGAGCGCCGCCTGAAATGCCGCCGTGCAGTCGCCTGTAGCTGGGTTCGTTGGCATTAAATACTGCACCCCCGGATCGCTGATCGAAACCGCATACACCACCGCATCATCCGTCGGATACCCCGTGTTCGTCATCACCCGCCAGTTCATCACAATGGGCGTCACTCCCGTCCATTTGAGTGTCATCTGGTCATGCGCCTGCTTAAAATTCGTCGCGCTCAAGGCCTGGCCATACACCTGCACCGCCCCAACCTCGCCGTTCAAATAGCTGCTGCCGCTGGCGGTCGAACCCAGCGTCACGGCATTGCCCAACGAAAAGTCTGCCGCCGCCGCATTCCCCAGTTGCGTAGCCTGATTCTTGGAATCCCAAAATTGCATCTGCCCCGACACCGCATTGTAGTTCAAGGCATAAACCAAAGTATCCCCCGCCACGACATAACTGCCGCTTTTGGCAATTATGTTGCCGCCCACATTTGCCTTCATCTGGCCGGAACTCTCAAAGCGCAGCGAGAACCCGTTGCTTGGGGTGGATCCCGAAATGTTGCCCAAAACATCCGCCGGGTTGGTGAGGGTGTTCAGGTGAAAGGCCACCAGCACGCAAAAGCCGTTCGTGCCGCCCGACTGGTTCAGCCATGCAGCGGAAGCCGCGCTGCTGAACAGTTGCAACGAACTGCGGCTGGGACCGAAGTTCAGCGCCTTCAGCCCGTTCAATGGATTCGTGGCGGAATACGTCACCGCGCCAACCGCCGGCACGGCGGCATTGCCCGATCCGCTCTGATCCACCCAGTTCGTCACCACCCCGGAAGCGTTCGTCTGCACGAAAGCATTCAGGCTCCCATCCAAATTCTGAATCAGCCCCGCTTGTGCGGAAAGGCCCGTCAGCAGACAACAGAAACCTAAAAGCGTAAAGCGGGACACAAAAAAGTGGGTTCTATTGAAATAATATGGGGGAGGATCCGGTTGACAGGGATGGTTTTTGGTTACTGGCCAAAATCCCAGATGTTTCCATTGCCGGAGGTGCCCCCGTTGGCCGGAACCGAGTCTGGAATGGCCATCACATTTGTGTTCATACTCTCCGTGTGTCCATCCATAAACACCAGGTTGGCCAGCTTATTATGCCTTGGATTGCCGTCGGTGGTCTGGGCAGTAATTTGGATGGTTCCGGGCAACACTGCCCCGCAGCTAACATAATAAAAAGTCGTGTGCACGGTTGGCCCGACTCGACAGGCGTCGCCCAGCAATACTGTATGACTTGGGCTATTAGCCTGGGTCATCTTGCGCTGCCCTTCCGTCTTCTCCGCATCGTCAAGAAACGCCTGATGCTTGTTGGGCGCATACCCACGGTCAGCTTCGTTTTGAACTGTCGTAACGCTGGGAAATTGCGCAATCAACTGCGCTTGTAACGTGGGGCAGACAAAAATCGGAATTTTCAAATATCCGCCTGCGGAAACCATGTTGGTTTGTCCGACATAGGGAGTGATGAGATAATCCCATGACGTCGGGTTTGGAGAGGGAGTGTTCAGTCCCACATAAGGCAACACATCTCCATTGTCATTCACATACAGTTGATAGGCAATGCCAATCTGTCGCGCATTGTTGACACATTGAATCTTGTAAGCTTTTGCCTTGGCCGCCGCCAACGCGGGCAGCAGCATCGCCGCCAGGATGGCAATGATGGCAATCACCACCAATAGCTCGATCAGCGTAAATCCCAGGCCATGTTTTCCCGAAACAAGTTTGTCCTTCATAGTTTTATGTTTGGCACACTGTTGGCAGCTTTATGGCGTCGAATTTTCACCCGCCGTCGACAATCCATTTTGGATTACTGCTTCACCCGATAAAAAGTTTGTGGCACGGCGTTGACGATCGGCAGGCTGGCCGAAAAATTACCGCTGCCATCGAAAGTATTCGTTGTCACCGGCGACCATGAGGCCACCGGCAATGTCAGATTGGTGGAGGACAAAACGATATACGTTCCGTTCGGTGCGCCGTTCGTTCCGGTCAACACAATGTTGCCGCCCGATATGCCCGTGGTCGTGACCTTGGCTTGAGGCGGCGTATTGACCGTGATGGTGATCAACGAGGTAGCCGTGCCGCCGTTGCCGTTGGTGATGGTGTAGCCCACGTATCCGCTGCCAGCAATGCCGCTGATCGGTGTGAACAATACGTTGGTGCCATTGACAATCGCCGCCGCGCCGTTGGTCGGGCTGACCGACAAGATGGTCAAAGGCAGGGAATTCGGATCGCTGTCGTTGGTCAATGCCTTGATTGTCACCGGCACGTTCCAATAAGTGGTCGCGCTATCCGGATTCGCCGTCGGCGAACCGCTGCCCGTTGCGGCCACCGTCACGCTGATGGCAGTATCACTGGTGTTCAGAGTCAAGGAGTAGCCATTGCCTCCAACCGTGATGTTCGTGGTGTTGCCGCCAGCCGGGAACTGCCATGTCGCGCCGCCGGCGGTCAAGCCGGATGCGGCGGTGACCAAATTACGAGTCCCGGCCACCGGACTGCTCATCAATGAAGTGTTCAGCGCGACAGTTACCAGATTGCTGACAGACGCCGCTCCAGTAACCGCCAGCAAGTCGGACCCCGAATCTCCCAAATTGAATTTCAAGGTCGAGACAGCATTGTTGGTGATGGTCAAGGCCGGCCCGGAGAAGCTGGTTCCCTGCACCAGTTGGAAGGTGCCGATCGCCCCGTCGGTCATGTCAAACGTGCCAGCCACATTCAGGGAGGCTCCGTTCGTGGCCGTGGCGGTGTTGCCAGCCACAATCGTCGTGCCCACGCCCGGTTGTATCCCCAAGGTTCCGGTAGATCCGACCGTGATGGCCGTGTCTGCCAGCGACCCGCCGGCGATTTTCAGCACGCCGAGGTTGACTGTGGTGGCTCCAGTATAACCATTATTGCCCGTGAGCGTCAGCATCCCAGCACCTGTTTTGACAATGCTTAAAGCCGCCCCGGAATTGGTGATGACGCCATTAAACACACTGGTTTGGCTGGTCGCCTCAAACAAATTAATATTACATTTAATGTTTGTTACACTGTTGTCCATCAAACCGGTGCCCGACAAGCCATTGGCCGTTGGGTTATGCGCAATCAAGTCCACCACGCCGCCCGCATTGATGACCAAATTTCCATAGCCCGTGCCATTGGGAAAGCAATTGGCGCTGCCACACTGAATTGTGCCGGCATTGACCACCAGATTCCCATTAAACGTGTTGGATCCTTGCAACCCCAGCGTGCCCGGGCCATTCATGGTCAGCCTGCCGCCGCCCGTAATATTCCCCGAGAGTTGTAGCACGGTTGCCGCATTGGTTACGTAAAAGATGCCCCCGCTGTTGGCGGCCATGATGAAAGGCTTGTCCGTTATTCCATTCGTGCCCACATACTGCAACGTGCCCGCACTGCTCACGCCATCCCCCAGCGTCACGGCGTTCGTGCTTTGCCCCAAGGGACCGGCCGCGCTCTTTATGTTGACGGAAGGCAACTGCAACGTGCCGCTATTAATAATAATCGCCGAATTGGTCTTGCTCGCTCCCGAAAGCGTCAGCGTGCCGTTGCCGTTCATGATCAAGTTGCCCAGGAGAGTAGAGGACGACGGATCCGGCGCTGACAGCAGAAAATTACCCGTGCCACCAAAAGTGAGCGATTGCGGCGTAATGAGGTTGGTTGACTGGATAGAGCCGCCAATCGTCAATACATTGGTGGAATTGTTCACCCAGGTTTGGCTGCTTAAAAGGGATACATTGCAAAGTAATGTCAATGTGTAACCGTCCGTGTTATCCACCAATATGCCCGTGTTGGTATAGCTATTGTTGGCGTTGGTCAGGCTGACGCTGTCAAGCTGCAAGGCCTTGTTGGTGTTAATGGTCACGTTTTGACCCGGACTGGTTCCGGGTCCGCCGGTCATCCATATCGCGCCGATCTTTTCCGAAGCTGTGCCCAGCACGGGCTGATTGGCACCGGGGGTAAACTGACTGTTAAACACCGCGATGTCACCGTCAACCGGGAGCGCGGCGGGATTCCAATTAGCCACAGTGGTCCAGTTGGAATCCGCGCCCGCGCCGGTCCAGTAATTAGTTCCAAGAATTGTGATGCCAAACACGTTATCCAGCCCGCCCAACAAAAGTAAGCTGGCTAACAGACAACGACTGTTTTTCATACAATATTTAATTGAGATCGTGGGTAAACTCTTGTTGGCAAACAAGGATTTAAAAGGGTTTAATTTTTTTTGTGGCGAAAAAAAGTTGAGACTTTCTAGTTTCATAATTCGTGATACGATTGTGTTGGAGTTGGATTATCGAATGTAAACATCGCCTAAATTCGAGTTCTTTGTCCATACCCGAAAACGGGTATGCGCGGTGGATTCATTTTGGTTTGAGTTTTGGTGGAAATAAAGTTGAGACTTCCTGATTTCATATTTTTAGGTCGCGCGAAATGGCTGCGTTGTGTTTTGGTTTTGGAAACCATCGCAAAATCCAAGTTCTTCATCCATACCCGAAAACGGGCATGCGCGGTGGATTTATCTTGGTTTGAGACCGGTCTGCGAACGGTCAAAAAACGATGACCGCCTCGCGAGACGGCAAAGCTTCACTCTTCAAAGCATATGCCCGGTTTCGGGGATGTTGCGGATTGGCAGGACATGTAAGATTAAGAAATTATTCCATGGCGTATCCATAAAACTTGTTCTTGCCGCGGCATTCTTGAAGCGCTGCGTGCGCGGCGGTGCTTCGCGAGGACCGGCGACCAAATCGTCGTGGACTTCCGCGTGAACGACGTCTGGGGCGGCGAAACTGCGAAGAACTATGCCGCGCTGAAAATGACTTTCAAGGTGGACGCGATGGATGACATCACCCGTATTGAAATCCTGCGTAATAGCCGCGTGATTCAGACTTGCGAGCCGGCTTCAGCCAGCCGGCAGTCCGCAGGCGAATGGACGGATTCCAATCCGAACCATGACGAAGGCGTGCTGTATTACTACGCCCGCGTCACGCAAAAGAACAATCATCTCGCCTGGTCGAGTCCAGTCTGGGTTTTGGTGTGATTTTAACTGACAAAAACTTGTCCAAAACCGGATGGTTGAGAGCATTAACATTATATGTTCACCTTTTCGATTTGGGCAAATCCGAGTTATGCAATTGACGCGCCTTTTTCCTAGAGACTACGATTGACACAACCATGACAAAAATCGTCAATGATTACAGTCTCATCGCGAGTTTTTGTTTTCGCCAATTACTCGTCGGCTGGGTTCTCTGCGCCGGATTGTCGGTGCGAGCTCAAGCTGCGCCGGCATCAGCAACTCTCCGTCCGCTTTACGTTTATAATTTTGGCGGCCTTGAAACCCTCACACCGGAGAAACAGTGCAACCTCGTAGCGGAAACCGGCTATGCCGGACTCGTTCTCAAAATTGAAAACCAATCTGATCTCGACACCTTGCCGCTTTTTCTGGCCATCAGCATCAAACCCAATGGCCCGAAAATTCTGGCGGTTTTTGTCCGCTTCGGCTTTACCGATCCCGCTGAAGATCTGGCGCGATCCCGCAAGGTTGTGGAACTCATTGCCGGTCAAGACATCGCCCTGTGGCTCATTCTCGACAATAAGAAGAAGCCCGCCGTCACGGCGACGGAGGCTGAAGATGCGTTGACTGGGGCCGTTAGCTTCGCCAGTTCACGCGGCGTGCGGAGCGCACTCTACCCCCATAGTCGTTGTCTGGTGAGTTCAGCGGAGGAAGCCCTGCCGTTCGTGGAGAAAATCCACCGCCCGGACTTTGGTCTGGTGTTGAACCTCTGCCACGAGCTGCGCGCCCACAACGGCGACCGCCTCCGGGAAGTGATTCAAAAAGTTGCCCCCTCCGTGAGTGCCATCGTCATTTCGGGGGCGGATGCGGAAGTTGATTTTTCCTCTCCAAAAACAATGGATCAAAGCACCGTCCAACCACTAGATCACAGCGCTTTTGACTGGGCGGGGTTTCTCGCGGCGGCGGATGCTGCGGGCATTCGTGCGCCCGTGGCCTTTATCAATTTCAAAATCACGTCGCCGCCGCGCGAGTATCTTACCCGCTCGCTCGCGGCGTGGTTGCGCCAAACGAGTCAATCTAGAACTTCGCATAACCAGTAACCAAAATCCATTGTCACGCTACACGCATTATGAAATCAATACCTCTGCTGATTACCTGCCTTGGCCTTGCTTGCGCGAGCAGCTTCGCTGCTGCGCCGACGAAGCCAAACATCGTTATCATCGTGGCCGATGATCAGGGCTACGCGGACATCAGCTTTAATCCGTATCATCCCAAGGAGGTCGCGACACCGCACATGGATGCGCTGGCACGGGAAGGCGTCTTCTTCTCTCAGGGCTACGCCACGTGCCATGTCTGTTCGCCGTCGCGGGCCGCGATCCTCACAGGCCGCTACCAACAGCATGTGGGCATCTATACCGCCGGTGAGGGGGGCAGCGGGTTGGCACTAAGCGAAGAGATTTTTCCGCAGTTCCTCAAGCCCGCCGGCTATGTCTCGGCTGCTTTTGGCAAATGGCATCTTGGCTTGACCAAGGAATACAGCCCTTGCGCCCGCGGCTTTGACGAGTTCTACGGCTTCCTGGGGCGCGGCGCACACGACTATTTCAACCTGTCGAACCCGAAGTCGCCTATTTATCGCAACTTTGAACCCACCAATGACGCGGGCTACCTTACCACGAAATTGACCGCCGAGGCGGTCAACTTCATCGAGCGGAACAAGGCCAAACCCTTTTTCATGTATTTGGCTTACAACGCGGTTCATGCCCCACAGCAGGCGCCTCAAGCCGATATTGATCGTTACGCAAGGTTATTCCCGGACATTGGCAGGGATCGGCAGATTCTCATGGCCATGCTCTACCATCTGGATGAGGGTGTTGGGGCGTTGGTCAAGAAACTCAAAGACGAGCGGTTGTTCGATAACACCCTGATTTTCTTCCTCTCGGACAATGGCGGATCCAAGGCGATGAGCGCCTGCAACGCTCCGCTACGGGGCTTCAAGCAGCAGGATTACGAGGGCGGCGTGCGCGTGCCGTTCATTGCGTCGTGGCCGAAGGGTTTCAAGGGCGGCCGCATCCTGGATTCGCCGGTGAGCGCGCTGGATATCCTGGCCACTTCTCTTGCGGCCGCCGATATCCCAGCGCCGACAGCAAAACCTCTGGAAGGTCTTAACCTGCTTCCGCTCTTGGCGGAAGGCAAACCCTTGCCGGCTCGGACCCTGTATTGGAGCACCGGCAGTGATGATGGGTGGTGGTCGGTTCTGTCGGGTAGCTACAAGCCGGTAATCTATAGGGATCATGTCGAGTTATTCGACCTTTCCAATGACCTTCGCGAGACGAACGACTTGGCAAAAGTCATGCCCGAAAAAGTTGCCGAAATAACCGGGCTGCATCATGCCTGGCTGGAAACCATGACCGACCCCATGAAATCCGCAGCCAAAGAATGGACCCCTGATCTCGCCAAGAAGATCGAGTCTAAGCAGGAACGAAAGAAGAACAAAAACAAGAAACCGGAGGATGCGGATTTGGATTGAAACCAAACAAGAAAAAAAGCAAACAATATGAATATGGATAAAAGATTCGGGATCATTCTCACCCTCGCTCTCACATTAGGCAACGGCCACACGGCCAGCACCAACCCGCCAGTCGCCAAGCGGTTGAACCTGCTTTTCATCATGACCGACCAGCAGCGTTGGGACGCGATGAGCTGCTATGGCAACCCGGTCATCAAGACACCAAACATGGATCGGATAGCGCGTGAAGGTGTCCGCTTCACCAGTTTTTATTCCGCCTGTCCAGTGTGCGTGCCGGCGCGCACCGCCATTCTGACCGGGCACGACATCGAAGCCAACCATGTGTTGGGCAATGGCGATGTGACCCAACAAAATTATCCAGTCTTTCTGTCCTTTGACCAGATTTTGCTGCGATCCGGCTACAAAGGTGAGTATCACGGCAAATATCACAGTCCTTACAAACTGGCTCTGGATTACACCGAGCCGGTGCATTGGCTCAACGGCAAGACTCCGCCGCCCGGCTGCAAGGCCACCCGGTCGGACGCGGAGGGGTTTGCGGCTTTTCTCGCCGCGCATGAGGCCGAACACGAACTGGAGCCCGATGAATTGCAATGCCGCGTGGGCATCTACAAGCCGATTCGGCTGGATGTCAATTATCGCAAAGCCATCAAGGGAAAAGTCGGCGAGGGCGAGGCATACGGTCAACTTGAAACCTCTCCCGAACACAGCATCACGGCTTACACCGGACAGGAGGGATTGGCCGCACTGGATCGGCTCAATAAAAACGGCGGCCCGTTCACGCTCACCATTTCCTTCGACCCGCCGCATCCGCCGCAAGTCGTGTCCGAACCCTATTACAGCATGTATCCGCCCTCGAAAATTCCAGTGACGGCGAGCATCAACGATCCCATGACCAATTCGCCCTACCGCCCCCACCGACCCGCCTATCGCGACCCAAAAAACATTCAAGCGATGACTTCAATCTACTACGGCATGGTGAGCGAGGTGGATGATTGGGTGGGAAAAATTCTTAAGCGCGTGGACGAGCTGGGCCTAACAACCAACACGCTGGTCATTTTCACCAGCGACCACGGTGAAATGCTGGGCGATCACGGAATGCACAGTAAAATGGTTTTCTACGAAGGTTCGGCGCATGTGCCGTTGCTGATGCGCTTGCCAGGCGCGATTCCGGCCAACACCGTGGTGCGGACGCCGGCCTCGCAGATTGATTTATTTGCGACCATTCTGGATTACCTGAACCAACCCGGTCATCCGTCTGACGGCCAAAGCCTGCGACCCTTCATTGAAGGGAAGGAAGCCTGGAAAGACCGGTTTATCGTTTCGGAGTGGGCTAGCAGTTCCGTGCCGGGCTTCATGGTGTTTGACGGCCGCTGGAAACTGATGTTCGGATGCTCCAAAGAAGCCACTTCGCACGATGCCCTTTACGATTTGCAAAATGATCCCGAGGAAGTCAACAACCTCATCGGCAAAAATCCCGACCGCGAAAAATATCGCGCCGAGGCCGAGCGCATGAAAGGTCTGCTGGTGGAATGGTTGGAACGAGTCCATTCGCCTTTGCTGGCAGGCGTAAAAGCCAGACCGGCGGCTGCCATGTGGGCGAACTGACGCTTCCCACCGATGGAAGCTCACCTCCGAGATGGTGGCCATTTTGAACTGGAATCAGCTTTCGAGGGCTAAATCTCTGCGATGGACAATCAAAAACAGCCACCGCAGTTCGCTGTGCAATTCCCAACAGCTGACCCAACCGCCGTTGGCGCTGTCAGTTCCGCTATCGCGGTTCACGCCGCGAGTCGGCGGTGGCTCAGCTGCTATGAGTAAAGTCAAGTTGAAGGGTGTAACTGGTGAGTTATTCAGGTTTTCATAATCGAGTTTGGTTCAAGTTAGTTGGTTGGGTTCGCTGATTGCGACGCCGGGAGCGTCGACTAAGGCAGGTGCGGTCGCTAGCGAGCCCTTAGCTCGCGGCCGCACCGGGTCACTGACCAGAGCGTTTCCTTTAAACTTAATTCCCAGGCGTGTGATTTCGGCCGCGTGTTTCCCGCCGCATGCAGGAGATTAAACTCCGCACAGTCTGCTATCCGTTCCCTGCCAAGGCAGGGTTACAAGCAGGCCAAGTCCGTTGGCCGGAGGCAGGGAAACCGAGCCGCCCATTCTTTTTAACGGTTCCCGCAGGAACCACTGAGCCAAGCGGGCAGGCTCCGTTTCCGAAATCGCATGGATGGGTTTGCGCTTCAAGGAAAGTTTAATTCAGGTTAGACCATGACCCAGCCGAGTTGTTCCGGGGTGACTTTGCCGGTTTGCCAGCGCCACAGATCCACGGCCAGTTGCCGGGCCAGTGCCACCAAAGCCCGTTTCTTTTGCCGGGCGGCGGCCTGGGGATTGAGCAAGACATGTTTCCACCGTTGGACGGCTTTGCTTTGGGGTTGATAGAGCACCATGCGCCAGGCCAGTTCAATCAAGGACCAGCGCACCCGGGCGTTGCCCGCCTTGGTGATGGAGAGATCACAATGGCTTTGGCCGGAGCTACTGACCCCGCCGCACAAGCCGGTGTAACTGCCAATCTGTTTGCGGTTCTGGAAGCGCGACCAGTCACACAGTTCCGCCAGCAACATCCCCAACGTCAGTGGCCCCAACCCCTTGGGCCGGACTTTGGGTGCCAACGCTTCGACTTGTTTGGTCAGGGTGTCGAGTTGTTCCTCGACGGCGGCGATGAGTTTGCGCCACACCTGCAAGCGGGGTTCCAACCATTCCGGGAGGGAAAGTTTTTGCGACCACCATTCACCGCGCAACCGGATGCCTTGGGTCAGGCACAAACTGCGGCCCTGGGCGGCGAGTCGCTGGCGTTCCCGCCGGAGTTGTTCCCGTTGGCGGCTCAGGGACCGGCGCTGTTCTTCCGCCGCGGTGGGCACCCGAACAATACTCATGGCCTTGGTATTGCCGCCGAGGTAGCGATCTAACTTCAAGGCCAGTTCACGGGCGTCCGTCTTGTCGGTCACCACGCCTTTATGCTGCGGATCCAGTTTGACGGGATGCACCACAAAGGTCGTCACCCCGAGCGCCGTGAGCTGACGGTGGAGATGGAAGCCGCCCGGCCCGGCTTCGTAAACCACGAAGAGCTGGTCGGCCAGCGGGATTTGTTTCTGCACGAACAGCAGGAAACTGGCGGGCGTGAACCGTTGCGCCGGTTGCGGGGATTGGCCATCACACATCCGCACCACGCGGAAATGATCGGCGTGCCAA
>CAISYZ010000152.1 GCA_903889895.1 uncultured Verrucomicrobia subdivision 3 bacterium
GCTCGAAGCTCCCCCTCCTGCTGCTTCTACCTCGAAGCGGAATCAACAGCTTGACGAAACCCTGAAAAAACAGTCTTCTTTGCCCGGAGGGTGCAGCACTTTTCGAGCGCCACCCGCCGCACTTTTCAACCGCCGTTTACACCCCAAAGCCCGCTGATTAACAACAGCGGTCATGCAGTTCTTCAACAGGTATTTCAGAGCAAGGAGATGACGATCTCCAGCGGTGGGGTTTTAAATTCCTCGTATTCTTTCAAAATCGGCTGGAATGGCTCGGCAACGCTTGATGTTACAGGAGGTTCGTTGACCGCCGTCAATCATCTGGATGTGGGTGGCTACAGCGGCGGGATAGCCAGCATGAATGTGATGAGTGGTTCCGTCACCGTTGGCAATCTGTATTTGAACCTGAATGGGGCGGCCAACGGTGGTTCCTATCTGACGCTCAATGGCGGAACGGTCGCGGTGCTCGGCGCGCTTTCCATTAATACTGTTGGCACGCGTCCGGCGGTGATCAATTTGGCGGGCGGATCTTTGATCCTCACCAACGCCAACAACAATTTGAACAACGCGAACTACTGGATTGCACACGGAAATATCACCGCCTACGGCTGGGTCGGTTATGTGACGGTGGACACCTCTAGCAGCTCGGGGAACATCATTCTCACGGGACAGCCGGCACCGCCGGTGTCAACGTGGTATTGGAATGGTCACATTTCCCAAAACTGGAATGACGCCAATAACTTTCAATCCTCAGGCTACAATCTGCCAGGACTGCCAGAGACAGGTAATGATGTTTATCTCGAATCCTGGGCTACCCAAAGTCCGTTGATCAACAATGGCGGGCACGCGGTTCTTCAGCAAATATTTCAAAGTAAAGACATGACCATTGCCGCCGGTGGTGCCTTGGATGCGTCGTATTCCATTAAGGTCGGTCAAAATGCTTCGGCATCGCTCAATGTGACCGGCGGCTCCATTTCAGCCGCCAACCATCTGGATGTGGGTGGCTACAATGGCGGCACCGCTGCACTGAACGTTTCCGGCGGGGCGCTGACGGCAGGCGGGTTTTATCTTAATCTGAACAACGATGCCAATTCGTCTGCGGGTTCCTATGTCGCGCTCACCGGAGGAACCATCACCGACACCGGAGCATTCTCCATCAGCGAATCGCATCCCACACTCTTCAACATTGCCGGTGGCAAGTTTGTGGTGCCGGTCAGCCAACAGGGGAATGTTAATTTCTGGATTGGGGACGGCAGCATCGCGGCGCATGGAATCGGCGGCACGACGAACAGTTTTAATTTTGACACGACCAGTGTGCCGGGCAGCCTCGTCATTACGTCAAAATATCCCGCCATGGCGCAGGCAACATTCCCGCAATGGAATCCGCAGGCGATGACAAACCTGCCTTCTGGGCTGGATCAAGCCATGCCGCTGGTTCCAGCGGGGCTTGGCGTTATGACTGATGCACAGTCTGGTTTTGGCACGGCTGTCGCCGTCGATGGCGAGGTTTATTTCACTGAGTATTCCGCCCAATGCATACTGAAATACAATCCGGTGACAGGCGTGACCACCACTGTGGTGACAAATCGTCCGGGGGTGTTTGGTGTGGCAGTTGACTCCAGCAGCAACTTGTTTTACGCGATTGATTCGGATACCGGCAGTGGCTACGTCGTTAAGCGCACGGTCGGCGGTTCAGAGCAAACCATCATCACGAACCTCACCCGTCCGCGCCAGTTGGCGACGGATGCGGGCGGCAATGTTTATGTCGTGCTGGAATCGGCCCGGCAGATTCTCAAGTGGGACAAGAATTCCAGTGTTGTTTCCACGATCATTGACCAGAACCAGTGTCCGGCCACACCGCAGGGCGTGGCGGTCGGGCCTGATGGAAAGATTTATTTCAGCGCCTACGGGCGCGGTGCCGGTGCTGGGACTTTCCTGACGCAGGGCACCGTTTGGGTGCGGGCCACAAACGGCACCATCAGCCTGCTGGCCGGTGGCTTTGCCCGCGCACGCGGTGTCGCCCTACACCCGGATGGCAGTCTTTATGTCATCACGGAAGGGAACGTCTGGGACAATGGCAATTCCGGGGTGCTCGCAAAAATCGCTACCAATGGCACTGTCACACAAGTGGTGAAGGGCATTGATTATGCGCAGTTTCCCGGCATCGGCACGAATGGCATTTTGTATGTCACTTCGGCCCGAGACAGCAAGTTGCTGGCGTATAATCCCGCGCAAAATTTCAGTTCCCAAATCATCAGTCAGCCCGGCGTGACGTTGATTGCGGACGGTGCTAACTGGCAGGAAACATCCGGTGGCAATTACCCCTTCCAATTGCATCTGACCAACACTGCCAGCCCCGCGAATGTGCTGAATCTCACGGGTTATTTGCAGACCGCCCAAGGCGCGACACAGTCGAAGCTGTGGTTTAATGTGCCGGTGACCAATTTCACCATCAGCCTCGCCCAATTGACCAATTCTGCCGGCAATACGAACACCGGCATGTTTGCGTTGCCGTATGCGAGCGTGGGGTGGAACTACGGCTCGGCAAACGTTCAGGTTATTCCGCTTCGTATGCATCAACTTTGCCGCTGGCCGATGACTAACCCTGGTGACCCCGCAACGGAAACACCGGCAGCTGGGTTCGCCGAAACGCCGACCTCCTATCTTGTCTATGTCAGCGTGGTTAATCCGCCGATCCTCAAGGTTCAACCATGGACCGGTGGACAGATCCGCATTTCGTGGCCCGCCGTGGCCACCGGTTACACCTTGCAGCGATCTAGCACCGTCACTGGCGGCTTTGCCAGTGCGGGGTTGACGGTGACCGTTGAAGGTAGTGAGAATGCGGCCTATGATTCAACCGGAACGGCGGCTAAGTTTTATCAGCTCATTAAATAATGGCCG
Source organism: uncultured Verrucomicrobia subdivision 3 bacterium (assembly GCA_903889895.1). Lineage (GTDB taxonomy): Bacteria > Verrucomicrobiota > Verrucomicrobiia > Limisphaerales > UBA11358 > UBA11358. Next base: position 2,899 of record CAISYZ010000152.1, read on the forward strand.
CCGACTCATTTTTCGATTTTGAGATGCACCGATGAACTGTGAATCACCATCCGCGCCAACCGGGAAAGGGAAACATTTTTCCAGACGCACACGGCGAACGGCATTCACGCTCATTGAATTGTTGGTGGTCATCGCCATCATTGCGATTCTCGCTGCGATGCTGCTGCCGGCTTTGAGCAAGGCCAAGGAAAAGGCCAAAACCATCAACTGTGTCAGCAACATGAAGCAAATTTCGCTGGCCAGCACGATGTATCGGGACGACAACCAAGGCAACCTCCAGCCGCTGTATTTTCAGGCAGGCAGTCCCTTTATGCCGTCCAGTTTCAAATACGACACCAACACCTATGCCGTTTTGGATTCCCAGAATTTCTGGTGGCAGGATCAATTGCGGGTGGCGGGATATTGTAATTCCCGTTCCATTTTCAATTGCCCGACGATGGTGCAGAACATCGGTGGAGGGGTGGATGTGAACTACGCGCTCGGCATCGGTATGAACTGGCAGGAGGCCGCCGTTATAGCAACCGCAGGCAACGCCAACATCGCATGGCTTAAGGAAAACAATGTCATTCGGCCCAGCACCTTCATCATCTATGCGGACTCGGGCAACATCACTGCTACGACACGGAATGATGTGAACGCGGACAACTGGGTGCCAGACTATGCATTTGATAACGCCAGCATGCAGAGTCTGGGCTACGGCTCCACCTATTTCAGGACCCCCAGCGACACCGGCACATATCTGGTAGGCGTCCGCTCCGCTCCTCGTCACGGCCGACGGTGCAATTTTGGATTCTTTGACGGCCATGCGGAAACCATCAAGAACAGCATGGCTGGCTATCAATTCTACAATCGCGGGGTTTACAACATCGGTGCCCAGCAACCGGAAGAAGCTTGGTGGGCCAGAAACCATTGAGCCGTCTCCGAGTTTCGTCGTGACACATTATTGGAATACTCATCATGATTAAAAACTGCTTGTTTGTTTTGTTGCTGGCTGTGGCCATAAGTGGTTGCGGGAAGAAGACGGCGGCGAAATCCGGCGAAGCAACACTGGAGGAGTTGAACCAGGTTTTATCCGTGATGTCCATGGGTGCTAGTCATCCGCCCACCAACGTCAATCAACTGACAAATTTCCCAACTCTGCGTGGCAAAACCTTGCCCCAGCCTCCGCCGGGGAAAATACTCATCATCGACCCGTCCACAAGAACGGTTGTTTTTATCTCTGAATAAAAGCACTTATTTTTACACATTAATGAAACAAAAAATCGCTTGGTTTTTACCCGGAGCCGCTCGCACTGTAGTAGTGCTCGGCTTCTTGACGCAGTTGACATCGTATTCCTCTGCTGACGATGCGCCAGTCATGGAGCGACCTGGCGGCTTTCAGTATTTTGTCGGCATCGTTGGCAATCCATCTGTGCCGGACATCAGTTGGAGTGACGATGAATTGGAGAAGATCAAAGCGCTCGGCGTAAACATGGTTCAACTCAGCATCGCGTGGGGGAACAAGCCGGCGGACGAGGTTTTGAACTTGGAGGATTTGGACGCCAGCCAGCGCGAGAAGTTCGCTTTCCGCATCCGGCAGGCAAAAAAGCATGGGCTAAAAACCATCGCGCAATTCGGGATCCCGCGCATGGTCAACCTGAATCCCGTGCGCCCCGCCTGCATCCTCGATCCGGCAGTGCAAAAAAAATATCAGGATCTGCTAACCGATTTCATGAAATCGTTTCCCGAGGTGGACGAGGTGCTCGTTTACACCTTCGACCAACACGCATGGCTGTGCAGTGAGTATGGTCCATGTCCACGTTGCACGGGTGTGCCCTTGGACGAGCGGGTTCCGCAATTTCTTAATCTCCTCAATGAGACGATGCAGAAATGCCGTCCCGACACGCGGCTCTGGTGGAAGCCGTGGGAACTTTCCCGAGGTCAGGTCGTCGCCATCTTAAACAAGGTCAAGCCGGAGCATTTCGGTCTGGTATTGAATCCGTCCACCAGCAACGAGGTCTATCCGTTTAACGATCGCTCGTTCAAATCCGACCTAGGCGTGAAGCGTCTGGTCCAACTGGCGAAAGAGCGCAGCGTTCCCGTGCTCGGAGAATTCGATCACACTTTTTACAAGCCGCTTTATCTAATCGAGGATTATTTCCCGCGGCTAATCTATGAGCAAATGAACGGCTGGAAGGAAATGCCAGGTATCGTCGGCGTGAAGGAGTATTACGGATTTGCGCCGAGCGTTTTTTCCGTGAATGCGGCCATGCTGCAGGCGTGGATGAAATCCCCGAGCGCGCCGCTTGATCAACTGCTGAACGAAATCGCCGCGCCCTACGGGACGCAGGCCGCGCCTCTATTGCAACAGGCATGGGAATACACCGCTCAATCGGTGGAAGCGTATCCCTGGGATACGACTTATTTGATCGGGCCGATCGGTTTGGACCGGCATTGGGACGGCACGCATGACTGGGAGCCGGTCGAAATCATCAGCACCACTTGGGATACGCCGATCTGGAAAGCTAACCGGCGCGGTAATTTCATGCTGACCGATGAACCCAAGGCGCATCCGTGGTTGTTTGAAGATTGCGGCTTGCGGCTGGAAGACGCCGCCGCACTGGGTTTCAAAGCGGTTGGTTTTTACGACCAAGCCATCGCCGCCGGCGGTCCCAAGGTGGACGAAATTCGCGTCCAACGGGAAACCGTTTGGAAAACCTCTCGCTCATTGCGGGCGAAGTCGCTGCACTACCTCATGACACTGGCGGCGCAGAGCGCGCGGACCGTGCAGAACGATGAAAAACAATTTCCCATTGTGATGAAACGACTGGAAGCATTATTAAAAAAGGACGTGGAGAATCAGGGTGGCAATACGGTCGTGGCACAAAAGCTGGCCGAGTTTCAACGCGATCCGAAGGCGTGGCTGGCTGCTAATTTCAATCCCCACGATTACGAAACCAAGACCACAATTGACTGGAGCAAGTGGGTTCCACGGCAAGACTAATAGGAAAGTAAATTTTTAAATAAGGACAGCAGAATGTCCTCGCCCGTAAAACTGACGATATGAAAAAACGTATCCTAACTGCCGGGTTGGCGATTGCGGTTGCGCTAACCATCGGCTGGTCAGGAGGCGCCAATGATCTAGCCGCTCAGACCTCTGGTCGGGTAACGTTGACTCCGCAAGCCTTTACACCGGTCGTCAGTGACCAGTTCACGCCAGCGCCGATTGATCAGGTAAAACTTACGGGGTTGCTGGGCAAACATGTTGACTCGGTTCCTGCCCGGCTGTTCAACGGCCAGCGCGAGGCTTATCTCAACGTGTTCGAGCATCCCACCGACACGAACATCTGGCAGGCAGAGCACATCGGCAAGTGGCTGGAAAGCGCCTGCAACCAGATGGCTTACACCCATGATGCAAAGCTGCGCGCATTGGTGGATAAAACGGTGGTTCGCCTTATACAACTACAGCAGCCGGACGGTTGGCTGGGATCCTACGCTCCGGAATATCGTTTTCACAAATATGACTGGAAGGCGAATGTGGAAAAAAAGTATGAGCCGTTCTACAACGGACCTTTTTATGACATTTGGTGTCATTATCTGACGATGGGCGGGTTGATGCGATACTATGATATCACCGGCAGCAAACCGGCTTTGGATGCGGTTCGAAAGATTGCTGACTTGATTGTCACCACTTTCGGTGAAGGCAACCAGGACCTGATGCTAATCAATCACGACCACGGGTTCGGTCCTGGGGTGGGAGTGTTTCCGTTTTCCAAATTGTATCTATTGACCGGCGAAATCCGTTATCGTGATTTTGCCGACTACATCACGGCCCAATACGGTCGCATAGGCAAAGTCCCGATCCAGATGACCGCGACCGCGAAGAACGGCTATCCGTTTCCTGATTGGGCACAGATCAAACATTGCGAATTTGAACTCTGTCTCGCCGGGATGTGCCAACTCTACCGAGGCACGGGTGAACCGCAGTTCTTCGCGACCCCGCACAATCTCTACACGGGTTATTTCGCACCATTGAACGAGACTATTTCCCTGCACGGTTTCAAAACGCCGCCGCCGGGAATGCGCGTGCCAGACACCTACTATGGTTTTCTGGAAACCTGCGACATCGTGCCCATGTTGCGGTGGTATGTGGAAATGGCCCGCATCACCGGCGATTCACAATACCTCGATGCCTTGGAGTGGAATCTTTACAACGCGCTGCTTTCTCGCGATCTGCCAGACGGCAGTGTGTGGCCCGGACTCGATGTGCCGCAAACCAACATCTTCCATTGTTGCTACAGCATGTTGGTAGTGGGCCTTTCCTATATCCCGAACTGGGCTTACTTCATCACAAGCAACGGCATCATGGTGAACCTCTACGAATCCTCCGCGCTGTCCACCCGCGTCGCGGATGTGCCGGTGAAAATCGAACAAACTACCGAGTATCCACTGGATGGAACCGTGAAGCTTAAAATCAAACCGGAACACCCGGCTACATTTGATCTTTCGTTGCGCATTCCGAAGTGGTGTCAGAGCGCGCGGGTTCTGGTCATCGGTGAACCCGTTGAAGGAGCACCGCCGGTGCCGGGAACCATCTGCAAAATCAGTCGGCAATGGAAAAGCGGCGACACGGTGGAACTGGTTCTGGATATGCCCGGTCACGCCGTCCGACGCGAGTTTTCCAAGAATGCAGGCCAGAGCGTAATGACTTTGGAGCGCGGGCCGCTGTTGCTCGCTGCGACCGCGAAGCTCAATCCAGGTGTGAAGCTGGAAACAATCAATCCAGTCATCGCTGCGAATGGCACGATCCAGCTTGAAGCAATGGCGAAACTAAAAGCGGTCAACGCGAGTTCGGCCCGCTTCCGCGCGGATGCGACATCCTCCGCCAATCCTCTGGTCAACGGAAAACAAAACATCGAGGCGTTTATTCTCACGCCCTACGCCTACAGCGGAGTCAGCGACAAGCCGGTGCCGCCGCCGAAGGAGGGTGTGTTCAATGTGTATTCCGAAGATGGCGCAGGCCCGGATGTGCGAGTGGAATTTCCAATTAAAGGAAGGCAGACTGCGAATAATTGAGGTTTGTCGGGAAGATGAACCATCACTTTGTTGTTCTGTTTTGGTGACTTTATCATGAGGAAAACATTTGTGTGCGAACGAAATCATATGAACTGCCGCAATCATGTTTTTCCGTTTGGCCAGCAATGGGGCAGGTTTGTTGTGACCTTGCTGCTGTCCGCCGCCGGTCTGGTCTGCGCGGTAGCCCGCGGATACGCCGAATCAGCGGCTCGCACGAATCAACCTCGCCCCAACATCGTTTTCCTGCTCACGGATGACCAGCACTGGGATACGCTGGGGTGCATGGGAAACCCTGTCATTCATACGCCTAATCTTGACCGTCTGGCTCGCGAGGGAGTTCTTTTCAGAAACGCTTTTGTGACGACCTCGGTGTGCGGGCCCAGTCGAGCTTCCATTTTGACAGGAACCTACGGGCGCGCGCGGGGTGTTGGCGATTTGTCTCGCATAATGGCTCCGGTGGATCTTGCTGCGACCTATCCGGCTGTCTTGCGCGATCATGGCTACGAAACTGGCCAGATAGGCAAGTGGGACGTCGGTGTTGGCGAAACTGGGTTTCAGATGGGAATCAACCTCTTCGACTACTGGGGCGGGGACCGTTATCATGGGAACTATTGGCACGAAGCGGACTGTCCGCTGGTGACAAATAATGGACGGCAATCC
>CAISYZ010000153.1 GCA_903889895.1 uncultured Verrucomicrobia subdivision 3 bacterium
GCTCGAAGCTCCCCCTCCTGCTGCTTCTACCTCGAAGCGAAAGCAACAACTTGACGGAAAGGTTCAAATCCAGTCTTCTTTGCCCGGAGGGTGCAGCACTTTTCGAGCGCCACCCGCCGCACTTTTCAGCCGCCGTTTACACCGTGGTCGTGTTTACGATATTTAACCGGGCGCAGAAGCGACCTTGCGAATCCAAAGCCAACGAATCGGTTACTTGCGCCCGTCCAACACCTTGGTAAACTAAAAACAACGAGATTGACGCGTGCTACCGCAAGTCCATTGTTTGCCGTATAGTTAGGTTTCGTCCGATTGGTTACAGGATAATAATGAGTGGCACGATGCGAGTACCAAGTTGTCAATCGCACTGAAAATCAGGTGTTTGATGAATAATTACAGGTTGCCGGTGTGGCGAAATGGCAGACGCACAGGACTTAAAATCCTGGGACTATAAAAAGTCGTGCGGGTTCGAGTCCCGCCACCGGCACCAATTTTAAGATGCTGTTTTACAGCAAGTTGGAGCAACCAGAGGAAGGCAGTGCCAGTGAAAGTGCCAGTGAAATTACTACCGGGGTAGAACCTTTGAACCACCCCGGAACCACTCGGCAACCGCTGGGAATGACGGGATTGGCCGCCCGGTTTGTGTAGCTGATACACCTCAAGCCACGCGTTTTCGCATAGCTTTGGACATAAAAGTCTGAACTATGAAAACTCGTTTCATCCTCTACCGCCGCAAACTTGGCGGCATGTTCTACGTCCAAGACACCAAGACTGGCAAACAGGAAAGCTTGGGCACCAAAGACCGCGCCGAAGCCACCGCCCTGCTCAACGCCCGCAATGAAGCCGCCCGGCAACCGCAACTCAATCTCCTGATTGCCAAGGCATATCTGGCGGGCACAGATTCAGGCGTTTCAACCCGCACCTGGCAAAATGCTTTCGATGCCATCATTGCCAATAAACGAGGATCAACCAAGGAGCGCTGGGAGCGCGGTTCCCGACAAGACGCCTTTGATATGATTCGGAAACTCGTCATCATCGAAACACAGGCCGATCACTTGCTGGCCTGCATGAAGGCGGGAACCGTCAGCACCAATATTCTTCTCCGCGAATTGCATAATTATTGCCTCGCGATGAACTGGCTTTCATGGCCGATCATCCAAAGAAAATTCTGGCCTAAAATTATTTACCAACCCAAGCGGGCAATTACGGCGGAGGAACACCAATTGATCATCGGACGCGAACGCAACGTGGAACTTCGGGCATTGTATGAACTCTGCTGGCACTTGGGCGGTTCTCAAACCGACATGGCTCATCTGGCGGCGGAAAACATTGACTGGTCAGAACGCGTGATTGCATACGCCCGCAAAAAAACTGGAACTCCGGCATTTATTCATTTCGGTCCGGCGGTGGAAACCGTCCTGCGCTCGCTCCCGACCCGGGGACTTTTACTGCCGAAGATTGCCTTGTGGATGGAAAAGCATCGTGCCAAAGAATTCAAACGCCGCTGCGTGGGCTTGGGCATCCTGGGCGTCTCGTTGCATTCTTACCGTTATGCTTGGGCGGAACGCGCCAAGCAATGCGGCTACCCAGAGCGGTTCGCGCAGGAAGCGCTCGGACACAACAGCAAGGCCGTTCACCGCGCCTACGCCCGCAAGGCGCAAGTCAGGCTGCCTTCGTTGGAAAGCTACGAAAATCAAAATGTGGCAGGCCGCATCGTGCCCCTCCTCCCACCGCTCCAACCGCCTGGAAGCAATGGTCACAAGATCTCCGCCACGGCCTTAAACCACAACTGAAATATTTTTTATGAACTCAAACCCAGCCGAAGCCTTGAATCTTGTGATGCCGGTGTTTCAATTTTTGGATCGGTTGATTCAGGAACAGGGCATCTACCTTTACATGGTTTGCGTGTGGCTGTCACCACTGCTGATCATCTGGATTCTTAAGGGCGGATTTTGGCGAAGACCGGCGCGGCCTACACATATTGCATTTGTGACGAAATCAGAGCCGCCTCCGGTTCCACCCAAGCTGTCACCGACGGTTACCACAACGGGTCATTCGCCAACGGACAATGATGGGCAGTCATTCACGGCTTGATGGGGAGGCGCTTATTTTTCGGCTGCCATTCTTGGCGTGCCAATGCTGGCGAATAACTTCGCTGGCGCGGGCGAGCCATTTCTCATCGCGTCGGATCTGCTGCAAGGTTTCCGTCGCGTAATGTTTGATGCAGTTGCGCGCGGGGTTGCCAAGCGGTTTCAGCAACCCCGCGCCGGCCAGCACGGGAATGTCATGGGGCTTGAAGCCTAGAAACCAAGCGGTTTCAAACACGTCGAGGCGCGCGGGGAGAATCTGCCGGCTCAAGAACTCAGTCTGTTTTTCATGAATATTCATGCGGTCATTTTACTCGGCGGCAACGCCGTGAGGTGTATCTGATACACAAAACAAACCTGCGGGCGCATGGAGTCGCCAACCAATTTTACGCTTGGGGATTCATACCTTCATGGTGGCTTTGGAGCGGGAACGAATCGCCTTGGCCGGGGTTTGCACCTCGGAATTCTTCTCCGTAATTTCGTCGTCGGCCACCACCTGACTGGGCGCTTGGTTCTTGGTTAAATCAAGTTTCTCCTCAATCTCACTCTGGCGGCGGGTCAATTCTTGAAAACGATCCTCGCGCTCAAACTTTGCGCCGACTTTTTCGCCCAGTTCCTTGACGCGCTTGTGGGCGTCGGTGATGTCCAGCGCCAATCTTTCCGCGCGTTCATCAAATCCCTGCACCGTTGCCTCCAGTGAACGGATGGTGCCGAGCGCGGTGTCCGTGACCCGCGCGCCATAACTGTTTTGACCGCGCACCACCATTTCCGTGGTGTCGTTAAAACTTGGGCGCAGATACAAATCAAACCCGGCAAATTTTCCAAGGCGAACATCCTCCCCAAACCGGGACTTGAGTTTTTCCGCTCGGCGCAAAATCAATTCGCCGGCGATGCCTCGGTTATTGGTTTCCTGCCCGTCGAGTTCAA